>CAMUFS010000237.1 GCA_947088195.1 uncultured Clostridia bacterium | reverse complement strand
TTCATAATAAAAGAGCATATATTTCCTGCTGATCTCTGCAATTCTCCTATCGACAGATCTCCTCTCTTCAAAGCATCCATGGTATCATCATGACTGGCATTTATCTCAGCCCCATTATTGTTCACTACCATATAAATATCATTCTGCGCGCGAAGCATGTATCCCGTATAAGTTCCAGAGGGCTCTCCTCCCTTTATGACATGATTCATCTTTGCCCACCAATCAGTCATCACAATACCTGTAAATCCCCATTCCTTCCTTAAAACCGTTGTCAACAGATCATAACTGGATGCGGTCCAATATCCATTCATCGGATTATAGGAGGACATAACAGATCGGGCATCTCCCTCTTTTATTGCAATCTCAAAACCCTTGAGATAAATTTCTCGAAGCGCTCTCTCTGATACAACTGCTTCGACTGTGGTACGACATTTTTCCTGATTATTGCAGGCAAAATGCTTTAATGTCGCCTCACCGCCGCCTTTTCGTATTCCTCTTACCGCTGCCGCAGCCATCATTCCTGACATTAGGGGATCTTCAGAATAATACTCAAAATTTCTACCATTCAAAGGATTTCTTCTGATATTCAATCCGGGACCTAAAAGGGTATCAATATGATTTTGAACCATTTCCTTCCCTTCCCATTCGTACAGTTGTTCTACTAATGGGATATTCCATGTAGCAGCCAGCAAGGTTCCAATAGGAAGCTGTGTCGCTTTGCCGCCTCCCTCCATGCGAATACCAGAAGGACCATCTGCTGCACATGCCACAGGAATACCAAAATCAAGAAGTCTGTCACTCACTCCACCAAATGCTGCCGCTGTACCTGCTGTAACCTTTGGACTACTCATCCCTTCGCCACGCACAATAGCCGCCAATTCTTCAGCACTCATCTGTGCGAGAAATGCATCCATTGAAGCCTTTTTCTCCCAGACATCTCTGAGCTTAATATTTTGATTTCCTGTATAAGGGATCTCTTTTGGAAGATTATTAAGAATCCTCTTCTCCAGATCTATGGTCCTTGTGGGTGCTGGTTCATACGTAAGCTCAAATTCTCCATTTTCCCGTCTTTCACCCGGAACCATCCTCTGAAAAGGTTCTGTTGTCGTGAGAGCCTCCTCCAACTGTTCCAGAACTAAAAGCTCCTTTAACCGAAATGGTTCTCCCTCCTCCGACCATACTACTTTATCTGCTCTACTGCTGTTTCCCATTAAAATCTGGTATTCTCCTGCCTCCATTACAAGGCAGCTCTTTCTGCCAGTTCTTCCCGTATCATCATAGGAAGCAATATGCCAAAGTGGTATACGAATGGTGATCTGCTCTTCTTCCCCCGGATTTAGACAGGATGTCTTGCCAAAGCCTGCCAGCACTCTTTCTGGTTTTCCAAGCTTTCCCTGCGGTGCCTGCACATAAATCTGCACTGTCTCTTTTCCTGAAAAATCCCCAATATTTTTTACCAAACCCTTTACTAACAACTCTTTATGCTCTGTATCATAGTAAAAACACACTGGCTCTATTACAAATTCTGTATAAGAAAGTCCATATCCAAACGGATATTTCACACATTCTGCCGCAAAGGTCTCAAAATACCGATACCCCACATAGATGTCTTCTTCATAATAATTCTTAAGTGTACCACCATAATTTTTTGTAGAAGGATAATCCTCCAGACAACAAGCGATCGTATCTGTCAGCTTTCCAGAGGGTGTCACAGCACCATTCAATACATCTGCTACTGCATTACCACCTTCGCTAGCCCCCTGCCAGATATACAAGACAGCTTTTAGAGAAGCCTGAAGCTCTTTCTCATCCATCCAACTCATATCAATAATATTAGATACATTTAAGAGCACGGCAACCTGAGAAAAATGGCGACAGGTTCCTCTTAACAGCTCCAGCTCCTGTGCCGTCAACAGATAACTTCCCTCTTCCTTTTTGTTATCCTGATCTTCTCCGGCAGTTCTTCCAATCACCACGATTGCTTTCTGATTTCTCTCACTCACCTGACAAAATAATTCTTCTGACACAGGCATTTCCTCCTGATACCATGGCTGAGCTGCCCATGCTCCATTTCCATTATCATAAGGATGCGTCTGTCGCCACTCTTCATATATGCTGGCAAGCTTCTCATCAACGACACAGCCATCCTGTGCGCGCAGCCCATCAAGAATATTGACAGTATATGCCACATTGACAGATCCTCCTGATCCCGTTCCATTTCGGTAATAATCAATCTGTGTCCTGCCAAAAACTGCAACATGCTCCCCTTTTTGAAATGGCAACATCTGATCCTCATTCTTAAGTAAAACAATTCCCTCTGCAGCCACCTTTCTGGTAAATGCAGCAAAGCCCTCTAATGGGATTCCTGTCTGATGATCCTCCATATCTGTTCTCCTTTTCCGTCAAAAATTTGATTCTTCTGATACCTGTAATTTAATAAAAAATTTTTCACTGACTCTAAAAGAAATCCGTATAGGTATTACTTCAAAACCTCCTACTGGATTCATTCCTCGCTGCCCTTGATCCAAACCTTCTATTGTATGACTTGCCATAAATTTAAGAAGAACACCCTGTCTTTTTATAAAAAAACCATTCTTCCCATTTGGCACACCCTGTTCTGTGTGGGGAGAAATCAGTGGCATATAAAAATATGGCCATTCTTGCCTTTCTTGTTTCTCTTTTTCTGCCAAGACTTCTCCCTCTATAAGAAAACTGTTCTCTGTAAGCTTATATGTAAAATGGTAGAAAGCATCTGCTCTGCCATCCTCATCTTTCAGTCTTCCATGTACCTCGACCACACATCCGTTATATTCTTTTTCTGGATCAGAGTAATATGGTATCTTCTCGTTTGTTTCAATAATGGCTTCCTTCTCTTCCATACTGGAAAAACCGTTCCATTCCAACCGCGGTGTTGTGCAGATAATTGAGTTTTTTCGAAAAAACTGCATATTGTTTGGTTCTACCAGATAATATCGGTTCATTCCAGCCGCGACAATAGGTCCAAACTTTTTATGATACAACAATGTTACTGTCCCACCCGTTGCATGTCCAGCTTTGCTGTATTCCACATCATAACCTGACACAGTCGCATAGAAATCACCCTCCCTGAGTAGTGTTACATCCATATCAGGAAAAAAGCGGATCGGTTCCTGACACTCTCTTGGAAGGGAAATCGTTTCCTTTGTCTCCTTATATCCAAAATATTTATTACGTACCAAGTCTGCCAGTGCTTTTGCATGACATATTGTATGGTGAACGCAGGGTAACTCCCCTGATTCCTGATACATTGGTCCGCCGTAGAGCAGCCCATCATGTGTACAATGTTTTAAAAGCATGGTATTTCTATATACTGCCTCGGCAAATTCTGGACATTCAATCGCAAACCTGCCATATCCACTCTGACAGCCGTCCGATGTCCGACTTCCCCAATATGTCCACTTATTATTTCTGGTACCCCAGCTATTATCCCATGCACCATCAGGAAGCATAAATTCCAAATGGACCGCCATTGATTTTTTAACTTTTTCTAACAGCTTTTGTTTTCCTAATATCTGCGCACACGCAGACAATGCAGGAAGCGATTCCTCTACATTGTATCCCAGATCCACCGGGCGACATCCTTTCTTTGAAATCATATCTGTTGGCTTTCCCTCTCCATACAGAATACCATGCTCTGTCAGATGAGCTTCTGCATAGTCGGACAGTTCCTCTGCTTTCTTTTTATAACCTTCCTCTCCAGTAAGCTCCCATGCGACTGCCATTGCATAGGAGCAAGTGATCGGATAATTAATATTTCCGCCAATTTGCCAGATATAGTCTCTCAGATACGCTGCTGAATGAAAAAACCTTGCTCTCCATCGTTTCTTTGTCTCTTCATCAAGGAGATCGGCGTAATGCAAAAGTGTCTCTCCAAGCTGTGTTACATAAAAAACCGTAATTCCCTTCCAGTCACTATTGGTGTCATTTTGCATACTTCCATCCGAGTGAATCATGTTTTTTTCTGTCCATGAGAACAAAAGTTTCGCACATCTTAAATACTTTTTCTCTCCTGTCCTGCTATATTCCTCCATCATAGGATAGATGGCATCCCCGCAACGCCCATGTATTCTCGCACAATTTGGACAAATAATGCCTCCATATAAAAATTCCTCTTGTCTCTCTGTAATCTGGAGCTTGACTAATGTATCACACCATTCCTTTAATAATTCTTCATACATCTTTTCTCTGCGTGGCATCATGCTTCTCCTCTACTGTGACAGCCAACTAGAAGGACAGATTATCGTTTTCTCCATCTGCCCTAGTTGGATAATCACTCTATCGCCATCAAGTACCACCTCTGGTTTCTCCTCCTTCCAGCCCTCGCTTGCACCGTATATAGCATGAATCAGCCTATGGCAGCCCGGCTGCAGCTCACTGACCAGCATAGGGATTCCTGTCAGGTTGAAAAACAGATTTGTATTTGGAAAAGCAGTGATAAATCGCGCTTCACCACTTCCATTGCACAACACAATGCCACTGCTTCCCCACGGAAATTCTGCCAGCACACTGTTTTCTGTCTGAAGAATCATATCTTTTGTATATTTCCCAGATGCTCTCCCAGATTTTACTTTAAAACCTTCCTCTATACAGATGGCAAATCCTCCATCGGCAGCACACACCGCTCTCTTATTTTGGATTGTATGAATACGAATATGCCAATTTCCAAGCGGAATAATAATGCTTTTTACCATCACGTCAATTCCGATCCGATATCTAGTATAAACTGCATCCTCTGTTAAAGCAAACTCTTCTGCGCCATTTCTCATCCGGTAATTGTTCTCTCCTGCTTCTGATATAGCAAGAGTATTATCAAAGGCTCCTGCTTCCAGCGATGTGCCTCTTGACACGCTAAACCCAAAACGATTAGAGTACACAAATTTTTCATATTTTGCCGACGAATATCCAAAATCGACACAATGTTGTCCTGTTACATAGGCAAGTACATGTCCATCCTCTAGATGCTCTATTAACATATGCGGAACAGAAAACATCTTTTTGCGTTCAAATACAATTTCCTCCTCTTTCGCTTGCCAGAATGGATGCTCTTCTGGCAA
>CAMUFS010000236.1 GCA_947088195.1 uncultured Clostridia bacterium | reverse complement strand
CATCCGCTACGTTTTGAACTAAGCGGGAGCGGGGTGACGGAGGACTATAGCCAATCCTTTGGGCGGATCCTTCTAGAACATGATTCATCATCCCCACGAGCACAAATAGCCTATAAAGATGTTTTGTATAAAGTACTTGTTTTTCTCATAATTTGTGTTGGTATTATTTACAATATACTGTGTTGTCTGAGCCTTCAGCTCCTCTTGTGGCTAAACATATTTTCTCTCACATCGTACCAGTAGAAGCCGCACGGGAAGCATTAATAATATACAATAGCTCCCAATTAAACTTAATTCCAAAATTTTGTTAAAAATAGCCTGCATATGCTTTTCCTCTACTTTTCTTCTCTGTACTCTTCAATCATCTGTGCTAATTCTTCGATTTCTTTTTTATTGAGCTTCTTCTTTTTTAGAAAGGCTGCCACGAAACCGGGCAGGGAACCATTATAATTTTCTACAAGGTACCGTTCACCTTTTCTTCTGGTATATTCTTCTCGGCTTATCAAAGAAGTTATTGTGCTATTTTTATTTTGAAAAATTTCATTGACACAGATCTTTCGCAACACGGTATAGGTTGTAGATTTCTTCCAATTAAGCGTCTCCTTTGCAAGCTTTACCAGATCACCACTTCCTATTGGCTCCTTTTCCCATATTAAATCAGCAAGCTGCATCTCTGCTTCTGTCATTATATAGATTACCACTTTTGCTACTCCTTTCTGTTTTGGTTTAAAATATATAAACCTATATTCTGAGGTTATATATTTTAAACCAATATGTCAAGCATAAAATTAAGAATGGTAGGTTCTATTGAAAAAGAATAGATTTGAAATTATAATTGTATTGTGTTAAAAAATAGCTTATGTACAGATTAGGATTGAAAGAAGGAGAAAAATGATGGATAAGAAAATGATGGTAAATGAAAAAGAATATAATATATTTAAATTATTAGGAAAGGGAAAAGGGGGATATTCTTATCTGGCAGGTGACGGAATGAAAAAATATGTTCTCAAACAGATTCATCATGAGCCCTGTGACTATTATCAATTTGGAAATAAGCTTGAGGCAGAATTAAATGATTATAAACGGCTAAAAGAAATCGGGATAAAAATGCCTACTATGATTGATGTAGATATAAAAAAGGAACGTATTTTAAAAGAGTTTATTGACGGTGACACAATCTTTGAGTTGATTTTGCAAGACAAGATGGAGTCTTTGTATATGGAGCAATTATATGATATGTGTGTTTTATTATATGCTGCCCATATAAATATAGATTATTTTCCAACAAATTTTGTGGTACAAAATGGGGAAGTTTATTATATTGATTTTGAATGTAATGAATACATGGATGAATGGAATTTTGAGAATTGGGGGATTAAATATTGGTCAAAGACTCCTGAATTTTTGCAATATGTAAAAGAACATAAGCAGTAATGTAAGAATTAGAAAAAAGACTGTAACAGATCATCGTTAATGATGGATGGTTATAGTCTTTTTTATGTGTGGCTTTGCTTTAATTGGAGAAAATTTTAGTATTATGTGCTAAAAGTTATGGAAATGGCGTCATATAGGATGAACGGAGAAAATACAGAGGGAGGAAGATACAATGAATGACAAGGACATTATTCAGCTATTTTTTGCTCGTTCACAGCAGGCACTCACTGAATTATCTCAAAAATATGGGAAACTTTGTTTTCACATTGCTTTAAATATCTTGAAATGCAATGAGGATGCTGAGGAATGTGAAAATGATACTTACTTAAAGACATGGAATAGTGTACCGCCTGACAATCCTACATATTTGAATGCCTATGTCAGCCGGATTGTGCGTAATTTAGCATTGTCTAAGTATCGGTATAATCACAGAAAAATGAGGGATAACCATCTTCAAGTCTATTTATCAGAATTGCAGGATTGTATTCCAGCATTTCAGGATGTGGAGACCTCGGCGGATGATACAGTGAATTATGCAATCTATGATTTTTTATTAAAGCAAGATTTTATTACTAGAGTTTTGTTTATTCAAAGGTATTTTTACATGGAAAGTATTTCTAATCTTTCAAGGAAATATGGGCTAAAGGAAAGTAGTATTTCTACAAAATTGAATCGGACAAGAGCAAAGCTAAAACAATATTTGGAGGGAGAGGGGGTTGTGCTATGAAAGCGGAAGAAAGATTGTTAGATCTGATAGGAAATATTTCGGAAGAAATGTTGGAGGAGGCTTTGAATACAAAAAAGGTACATAGATTTAAGGGGAAAAGAGTCTTTTATGGCATTGTGGCAGTGGCCTGTATTTTTGTGTTATTTATGAGATTTGTCCCTGCTGGGCAGGCGATGGCGGCGCAGATTAAGGAGAACATAGAACGTTTGTTGGAAGAAATGTTCCCACCAAAGGATATTCCACTGACATTGGAGGGGATGGAAGAGCAGGTTCCCCATGAGGTCTATGGAGAACTGCCAAAAGAAGAAGCTTCGAGGAAAAATATAGATAAGGCAGGCTTTGCCATATATATTGATATGGATTCGTTTGAGACAGCAAAAGAGGAAGAATGTTATATTATTCGTGGGAAACGTATTGTCTATACAAGGCAGGATGCCATTAGGAATAATGAGGCGCTGTTGGCAAGCTTACCAGAGGAAGAGGTGGAGCAGAAAATCCAAGAGATTGTGGAGAGTGCACAAGAGTTTTATGGAAATTTTCCCACAGGGGAAATTCGAATTATACAGAAACAAGAGATTTCCTTGGAAGAGGCTGCCGAGAAGATAAAGGAAGAAATGTCAGAACACTATGTCAATGTATCTGATATAATGATTTCTGAGCTCCCAAAAGGATTGTATCTTTGTGCGTCTGAGGGAACAGCAAGTGATTGTGAGGTTCAGGAGGTTTACTTTGTAGACAATGGCCTTGGTGGTGTATTCGTTATCACAGCAAGCTATATTGTGGAGGCAACAGAGGGAATAGGAGTTAGATTTCATTCCATAATTGAAACTTTTAAGGTATTAGAGTCTTCTGATGATATACAGATTTTTACATCAGAAGAGATAGAGACTGGAACAGAAACAGCGGAAGAATGAATGATAAATCGTTAGATAGAAGGGAGATTTCTATGAAAAAAATTGGTAGAAGAAGCATATTAAAAATATTCTAAAATAAAGGTTTATTTTTCCATTCTGCCTTCCGATATATAAGATAAAAGGATTTGTCAACAAGAAGCAATGGAGGGCGAAAGAAATGAACAGAGTGGATAGTTACACAAACTACCAAAATAACTATTACAACACGATTCAGAGTAAGAAGAATCAGAATACTGCCAAAACGGGCAAAAAGGAAAATACTACTGCAACAAAGGCAGAAAAGACGGGAAACATGGCTCAGGTACAATTAAGCAACCGTGCACAGGAGCTTTTGGAGAAGCTTAAGAAAAAGTATAGTAATATGGATTTTATGGTTGCTGAATACGAAGGAGACGATGAAGCAGCAGAGTACCTTTCCAGAGGGACCAAGGATTATAGTGTTCTGATAGAGCCAGAGCTTTTGGAGAAAATGGCAGCAGATGAGGATACAGAAGAAAAGTATGTTGGCATTATTGAAGGGGCAACCGAGCAGTTTGAGGAGATGAAGGGAGAGCTTGGGAAAGATATTGAGAATGTTAAGACGCTTGGCTTTACTGTGAAAGAAGACGGCACAACAACGTTATTTGCCGATCTGGAAAAGATGGGAGAACAGCAGAAAGAGCGTATTGAGAAAGCAAGGGAGGACAAAAAAGAAAAGACAAATGCACAATCCTCCCACTCACTTCAATCGTATCAGAAAAAGCCGAAATCTACAAGAGTATATGCAGATACAGTGGCAGAGTTGGTTGACAAGATTAAGAATGTTGACTGGTACAAGATCAATGCAGAGGAAGAGCAGGAAAGCGGACGAAGAATTGATTATAATGTATAGGATATAAAGATGACAAGGCGATGCACAGTGTGGCGTCGCCTTGATATTATTTATGCGCAGACCTGTGCAGAGGAAATATGCCACTAATGTGGCGCACAGGTCGCGCGGCGAGTAGGGAGATAAAGACTTCCCTACTCGATTAGATAAGTATGTTTTTTGTAGAGAAATATATGGCATTATATTTAGGGAAAGATTTTTTCTCAAATATGACAAATGAAACGGGTATCGATTCAAAAATAGTAAGCTTGTAACATTACCATATTATTCCATAAATAGATAATTCAGGTTGATTTTTCCGTCATTCTATTATAGAATAACAATATATCTTTATAAATGACAAACAAAGGAAAATGCTTCTTTTACAGTGTGTTCAAAGGCTGCTTCGCCGCTTGCTTATTGAATTATGATATTTGCGGCTGATTGATGAATTTCGTTAATCGGCCGCATTTGCTATGTAGAAGAGTGTATAAGAAATTTAGCTGTCAGCACAGCATATGCTTACATAACGGATTGGGAAGAAAGATGTTCCCCTACTCGATTGAGAAAGCCGTCTGCGGAGCAATAATAAGTTAATAAAAATATAGATAAGTATATACATTTCAAGTAAAGATAGATTTATCCGTTTTGGATATGACTGGTTTGAAGAATTTTGTATGAAGTTTCATACAAATATTATTATTGTGAATAATGAAACATTATCTAAAAATGAAGAACTTGTCCAAGATATTATATCAATTCTGCATGTTTTTTCTTGTAGAATATATGGTTTAAGGAAATATAAAAACCAGATAAAGGAGGACGAAGAAATTGCTAAAGAGTTACAAAACGGAAATCCATCCAACTCTGGAACAAAAACAGATGATAAACAGAACTATCGGAACTTGCAGATATATTTATAATTTTTATCTTGCACACAACCGAGGAATATATGAAAAAGAAAAGAAGTTTGTATCAGGAATGGATTTTTCAAAATGGCTCAACCATAACTTTATTCCAAATAATCCTGATTATTACTGGATAAAAGAGGTTTCAAGTAAGTCTGTAAAACAAAGCATAAGGAATGCAGAGAAAGCATTTAAAAGATTTTTTAATCATCAATCTGATTTTCCAAGATTTAAAAAGAAGAATAAATCTGATGTAAAAATGTATTTTGTTAA
>CAMUFS010000235.1 GCA_947088195.1 uncultured Clostridia bacterium | reverse complement strand
CCGTGCGTATCGAATCCAAAATGGAGAACCATATCATAAGTGAATGGAAAAGGGAACATATATTTTTTCTTGTTTGATTTTATATTAAGAAAGGGCGGTATACTATGTATATTAGAAAGGCAAAATGTACAGATGCGAATGATTTGAAGATTTTATATTTTGAATATTTGACACATTTTCCACCTAAAGAGGAACAAGATATGAATTTGTGGGAGCATCTTCTTGATAAATTTGAAAAAGATGAAAATGTGTATTTGTTGGTGGTAGAAGAAGATGGGAAGGCTGTTTCTTCTGTACACATGACGATTATTGAGAACTTAACACATAATGTGAGACCTTTCGCAATTATTGAAAATGTTGTGACGCATAAAGATTACAGGAATAAGGGATATGCGTCGGCATTGTTGGAAAAAGCATCAGAAATAGCTAGAGAACACAGATGTTATAAAGTTTTTTTAGAAACTGGTTCCAATAAAGAAAGTACCTTAAATTTCTATAAAAAGAACGGGTTTGAAATAGACAAGAAACATTCTTGTCTAAAAAGGTTATAACATATTAACTGACTGCTTAAAATTAGAGGAATATTTTTATGGTTTGTTTGGTAAAAATTAATGAAGAAAATTGGAGACTTGGACTTCATGTATCGGATTCACAAAAGCATTTTGTGGCGGATAGCAATGCCATGCTTGCCAGAGCCTTTGCATATAGGGAAAGCCGCAGTGAGGCTTATGTGATTTATTTCGAGGACATTCCTGTTGGAATGGTTATGTACTATGATTGTGATGATCTTGATGCTTATGATCTAAGCCAAATGTTTATTGATGAACGTTATCAGAGAAAAGGTTATGGAAAAGCTGCGGTACAATTAGTTCTTGATAAGATGAGACAGGACGGAAAGTATTCTAAGGTATTTGTGTGTTATATTGAAGGGAATACAGTCGCAAAAAACCTTTATGAAAAGTTTGGATTTGTGGAATGTGAGCGGGATGGTGATGAGATTGTTATGAAGCTTGATTTTCAAATACATGCTAAGGTTGAGTAAATAACAGGTGTAAAAAGGTAGTGTTTTTATTGGTTGACACAGGCTTTTTATGCGCACGGGCGTTGAAAGAAAATATGTCAGCCAAGCTGACAGGTGCCCGGTGCGAGTAGGTGAGAAAAGCATTCCCTACTCGATTATATCTATTTTGGACAATATGGAAATGATAGGCTGGCTTTGCATCCATTGGGGTGCAGATTGGTAATTGTAAAAATGCCATCATGTGCTGCTGCAATTTGTTGAACGATCAACAGACCAAGTCCATGCCGCAAGCCAAGACATTCATTGGTACTGTCCATATAATGTGGTTTTTCTTCTAATTCTTGAAGCTTTTTTGCAGATATGCCAGTTCCATTATCTACAACTGCCAATATAAGCTGATTTTCTTTGATTTCAAGAGAAAGGTAGATTTCACATCCTTGTTGATTGTGTCTTATGCTGTTTTGTACAAGATTATTGACGGCTCGTGAAAGCAAGCGAGCATCACATGCAAAGATAACATTTTCGGCATTGGGTGAAATCGCAATTTCAATAGTATAATGATCAGAAATTCCCATGTTCAACAAATCTGCCATATAGGTTCGCAAAAGCTTGGACAATCGCACCATTTCTTTGTGAAGTGGCTGCATTTCATATGCAAGCTGCGATACTAAATTCAAATCCTGCACCAGTTCTTTGATTTTTATGCTTTGTCTGCGCATAATTTCCGCTTGTTCCCGCACAACATCATTGACAATTTCATGTTTTGCAATATGGTCCGCATATCCCATAATGATAGAAAGTGGTGTGCGTATATCATGGGAAACACCACTGATCCAGTTGGCTCTTGCTTCGTTTTGTCGGATCAAAATGGAAGATGCTTTATTTATGCTGTTTGCAAGCTCTGATAATTCCCCATTTACATGAAGCAAAATAGGTTTTCCGTCTGCCAAAGCTTCCACAGCGGCGATAATAGGTTCGATATTTTGAATAATCTTGCATTTTGAAAAGTAATAAGCCAAAAACAGGCATAGTATATCTACACCTAATATTACAGCCACAAAGATAGGAAAGCGCTTAATTGCTGAAATAGAATAATAATTGCTGATAAGCTTTGTATAGCTATTTTTTGGATAACCTAACACCAGCAGACCATCATCTGTATTCCAAACAAAAATAGGATAATCTTGGATATATCCTTTTGAGAACAACGCAACATCTTGTATGGTATAGCTTTCTGGCACTTTATCAGGCAGATCAACCGACCAAAAACATTGTCCAGCCAAATCTAGATAGATGGCCCAGATATTGTGTTGTCTTAGTTTTTGTATTGCGTCATCGGATAGTTGCTCTGGTGTGGCAGCGGAAGCAATCGTTTTCAACATGGCTTGTGGGGAGGCATCACCATAGTCGTTCACTACAATCCTTTGAAAGGTTAAGCCAAAAATTATGATATTGAGGAATAACAGCGCTAGAAGAAAGACGGCAGATGACACAAGATGTTTTGAAATATAATTTCTAAAGGCTCTCATTTTATCACTTCCTTGCAATTAGTTTATAGCCAAGTCCTTTGATAGTTATTAGGGAAACAGGCTTTGACGGATTTGTTTCAATCTTTTCACGAACACGTCTTATATGGGCATTAAGACTGTTTTCATATCCAAATGGATTATCCCCCCAGAGCGCTTCACAAAGTGCGTCAACGGTGACAATCTTTCCCGCGTTGCGGGCAAGTGTTTCAAGCAATGTGTGTTCTTTGGCTGTCAGAGGGATGCTGTTGCCGTTCTTGTTGACTTCAGCTCGGTCAAAGTCGATAGTGCATCCATCCAGAACAAGAAGAGGAGAATCCTCCTTATAAGCTCTGCGCAGTACTGCATAGATGCGAAGCAGCAATTCCTGTGGCAGAAAGGGTTTTGAAATATAGTCATCTGCGCCAAGCCCCAAGCCTGCCAATTTATCGGAAGCCTCGTCCTTTGCAGTTAAAAAAATAATAGGAATATCGGTGAATGTGTGAAGCTTCTGCATCAGAGAAAATCCATCTCCATCTGGCAGCATAACATCCAAAAGAATTAGATCAGGTTCTTTATCTTGAGCTGTCAAGATAGCTTCCTTGACTGACATGGCGGTATAGATGGTTGTAAATCCAGAAGCTTTTAGAATGTTTGTTACCATTTTAAGTACCTCCTGCTCGTCATCTATTAGCAGAAGCTTTTTATTATGTAAAAAGGAATTGTCCATAGCATGATCTCCAATCTGAATTATTTGCTCTTATTATAGCATAGGGATTTACTTTGTGGGATGCTTCCGCAAAAAGTAAGGGAAAAGTAAGGACACGGGAATGTAGATGTCAGGTTGAGGTTATAAGATAGAAGCATCGAAAGGAGATGTTTTTTATGGATTATAGTATTACAACAAAACAGTTGACGAAAACATACAAGAAGTTTACTTCCGTCAATCGTGTTTCTCTTCATATTCGCAGAGGTAGTATTTATGGATTTCTGGGTCCTAACGGAGCGGGAAAGTCAACAACCATGAAAATGCTGCTGGGACTAACTGCGCCAACAAAAGGTAGTTTTACTATTGATGGAAAGCAATTTCCCAATGACCGGATTGCTATTCTCAAAGAGATCGGATCTTTTATTGAGGCGCCTTCCTTCTACGCAAATTTGACTGGACGTGAAAATCTTGATATTATTCGCAGAATTTTGGGGCTGCAAAAAGCAGATGTGGAAGATGCTTTGGAACTGGTGGGGCTAACAGAGTTTGGCAATCGACTGGCAAAAAAGTATTCACTGGGTATGAAACAGCGTCTAGGGCTTGCTGGTGCTCTGCTGGGACGGCCACCAATTCTGATTTTGGATGAGCCTACTAATGGTCTTGACCCCTCTGGCATCCATGAAATCCGTAATCTGGTGAAGTCTCTGCCAAGCTTATATGATTGTACTGTGCTGATCTCGTCCCATATGTTGTCTGAAATTGAGCTGATTGCGGATGACATTGGGATTTTGAACCATGGACAGCTTTTATTTGAAGGTAGTATGGATGAGCTGCGTCAATATGCGCTACAATCTGGATTTGCGGCGGAAAATTTGGAGGATATGTTCCTGTCTATGATTGAGAAAGACAATTTGCACAGAAAGCAGAGGGCTAAATTATGAATATGCTTGCAATCGAGCTTCGAAAAGAAAGGCGAACTGGTGCGATATTTGTGTTGTTAGCTGTCGGTATTTTGGGTGCTTTATATGCCGTTGTCAATTTTATTGTGCGGAAAGATACACTTTTAAAGCTACCTTTGGCTCCCATGGATATTTTATTAACCCAGATTTATGGTATGATAATTATCTTAAATCTGTTTGGCATTGTGGTTGCAGCTTGTATAATCTATAACATAGAGTTTAGGGGAAGTGCTGTCAAGAAAATGTATATGCTTCCTGTGAGTGTCTCATCTATGTATCTGTGTAAATTTTTGATTCTGACAGTTGCGTTATTGGCGGCGGTCACTTTGCAAAATTTGGCACTGGCACAAATTGGTTTGACTGCTCTGCCAGATGGAGCATTTGAAAGAAGTACATTACTTTGCTTTGCCGCATATTCCTTTCTTACTTCTATGCCAGTATTGGCATTTATGTTGTTGATTTCTTCGCGCTTTGAAAATATGTGGATACCAGTAGGCATTGGTGTTGCTGGTTTTTTAAGTGGCATGGCTCTTGCAAATTCCAGCTTGGATTTTCTAATTATGCACCCCTTTGTGCTTATTCTAAAACCAGCGGTCGCCATGAGTGCCAAACCAGATGGAAAGGTTATCTTTGCTGCCATTATAGAAACCATTTTATTTCTTATTGTAGGACTGTGGATGGCAAAGTACAAACGCTATGAGTGAGGAGGATGATAGAAAATGAGTTTGAGGGAATTGTTAAAGATTGAATTTATAAAAGTAAAACGCTCCAAAATTGTACCTTTGATTTTTGTTGCTCCTTTTTTGGTGGTAACTTCTGGGGTTGCGAGCTTGAGTAACTATTTTAAACCAGAATATACCAATGTGTGGCCCGCTATGTTTATTCAAAGCGCCCTGGTCTATGCTTATTATCTGCTGCCATGTAGCATAAT
>CAMUFS010000234.1 GCA_947088195.1 uncultured Clostridia bacterium | reverse complement strand
GAAAAACGTCGGCGCTTGATGAGGTTTTTCACGAATCTAGCGTCCGCTACGTTTTGAACTAAGCGAGAGCGCGGTGACGGAGGGTACCAATTCTTTGGTTCTGCGGACCTCTTTCAAAGGTTATCAAAATCTATTGCAGTCCCCATACCTTTTGTTCAGCAAATAAATAGGAACAATATTCCCAAAATAGCAAAAAAACATGGATAAACATAGGCGTCAAATTTAGATATGCTATCCCAATTTACTTGTTCTGGTGTCATTTTTTGATGATAAGCATTTTGAAAAGAACAAAAAATATGTTTCCATCTACACAGATAACCAATCAGTTGATAAGCAGAAAATACCAATAAACTGATACTAAATGGAACATAATTTGATTTTACTTTCCCAAAAAACATGATAATAAGGAGAATAAATGGGAAAATATATCGATTTGCATAGGCAAGGATAATAATATAGTTGGAATTTGTACTATGTCTTTTTCTTCTTCTTTTCATCTTAAAAAATCCTTTTGATTATGATATATCTATTATACCATCCATTTACAGCTTTTGACTAGAAGCTTTAACAACACAATAATTTGCAAACAAATATCTAACCTAGTGTTGTTTAATGGAAAAAAATGCTTTATAATAATATTTGTCATTCTTTTCAGAATAGATAATGGCTGTAAAGAAAAATAACTTTTGTGCACAAAGCACATGGAAAAGGAATTATTTATGAGAAAATTAGCGTTACCTGATGAAATTTTACTTAGTATTCAGCAACCTGCCCGCTATATTGGCGGTGAGGTCAATATGTGCGTGAAGGACCCACAAAGTGTAGATGTCCGGTTTGCAATGTGTTTTCCTGATGTCTATGAAATTGGCATGTCACATCTTGGGATTCAGATACTTTATGATATGTTTAATCAGAGAGAGGATGTATATTGTGAGAGAATCTATTCACCTTGGACGGATCTGGATAAAATCATGAGGGAAAAACAGATCCCGCTTTTTACTATTGAGACGCAGGAGCCAATTAAAAATATGGATTTTATTGGTATCACCCTGCAATATGAGATGTGTTACACCAATATTCTGCAAATTTTGGATCTTGGTCAAATTCCTCTTCTTTCTAAGGATAGAAGTGAGACGGACCCACTTATTATTGGCGGTGGGCCCTGTGCTTATAACCCAGAGCCATTGGCAGATTTTTTTGATATGTTTTATATTGGAGAAGGGGAGACGGTGTATTTTGATTTGCTGGATGCTTTTAAGGAGAATCAGGCATGTGGGGGAAGCAGAAAGGAATTTTTAGAGCGAGCTGCTGAGATTCCGGGGATATATGTTCCCGCTTTTTATGATGTTTCCTATAAGGAGGACGGAACACTTGCCTCTTTTACGCCCAATAATCCACATGCAAAAGAAAAAATTCGCAAAGAGGTTGAGATGGATCTCAGCCATACCTATTATCCAAAGCATCCGTTAGTACCATTTATAAAAGCGACACAGGATCGTGTTGTTTTGGAAATTCAGAGAGGATGTATTCGAGGATGCCGGTTTTGTCAGGCAGGAGCTGTGTATCGGCCAGTGCGGGAGAGAAGTCTTGCATTTTTAAAAGAGGCTGCCTATGAGATGTTAAGGAGTACAGGGTATGATGAGATTTCTTTAAGCTCACTAAGCTCCAGTGATTATTCAGAGCTAAAGGGAATTGTTGATTTTTTGATAGAAGAATTTAATGGAAAAGGTGTAAATATTTCATTGCCATCTCTGCGCATTGATGCTTTTTCCCTTGATGTGATGAGCAAGGTTCAGGATGTGAAGAAATCTAGCTTGACTTTTGCGCCGGAAGCGGGTTCTCAAAGGCTTAGAGATGTGATTAACAAGGGACTTACTGAGGAAATTATTCTTGAGGGTGCTGCGCAGGCATTTCGTGGGGGATGGAACAGGGTGAAGCTTTATTTTATGCTTGGACTTCCCACAGAGACAGTGGAAGATATGGAAGAGATCGCTGTGCTTGCGGATAAGATTGCCAGAGTTTATTATGCAGAGATTCCGAAGGAACAGCGCACAGGTCGAGTACAGGTGACAGCAAGTACATCTTTTTTTGTTCCTAAGCCATTTACACCATTTCAGTGGGCTTCTATGTGCACAAAGGAAGAATATCTTTCAAAGGCAAGGATTGTCAATACAAAGATGAAGGAAATGTTAAATCACAAAAGTTTAAGATATAATTGGCATGAGGCAGATGTCACCGTGTTAGAAGGTGTGCTTGCCAGAGGAGATCGCCGCATTGGAAGGGGGATTTTGCGCGCGTATCAAAAAGGCTGTTTATATGATGCATGGTCAGAGAGCTTTCAAAATAGGCTTTGGATGGAAGCGTTTGAGGAGGAAGGCATTGATATCGCTTTCTATAATTTGAGGGAAAGAGCTTTGGATGAGCTGCTGCCATGGGATTTTATTGATGCGGGAGTGACAAAGGAATTTTTGCAGAGAGAGTGGAAGAAAGCAAAGCAGGGGCTTGTGACGCCAAATTGTCGTATGTCCTGCTCAGGTTGTGGCGCAAAAGTATTTGGAGGAGGTGTCTGTTACGAAGTTAAGAATTAAATTTGCCAAACGGGGCAATATGAAATATATTGGGCATCTTGATGTTATGCGATATTTTCAGAAAGCAATAAGACGCGCAGATATTGATATTGTCTATACAGAGGGATTTTCCCCACATCAAAAAATGTCTTTTGCAGCTCCTCTTGGGGTGGGGCTTGTCAGTGAAGGAGAGTATTTTGATATAGAGGTTTATTCATTAAAATCCAGTCAAGAGATGATAGATAGATTTAATGCAGTGATGGTAGAAGGCATGGAAGTGTTGAGTGTCCGTTTGCTGCCGGAAGGTGCGCAGAATGGAATGTCTTTGGTGGCAGCAGCCGATTATAAATTGGAATTTCGTGAAGGATATGAACCTGAAACTATGTGGAATATGGATTTTTCGGTATTTGAGAAGGCTTTTGCTGCATTTATAGATAAGAGAGAGATTCCCATTGTAAAAAAGACAAAAAAGGGAGAGCGACAGCTTGATTTAAAGCCTTTGATATATTCTGCTTATATAAAAGAGAGAGCTATCTATTTGTCACTTTCTTCTGGAAGTACAGACAATATAAAGCCAGAGCTTGTGATGGATACTTTTTATCATACCCTTGGAGAACAGATGCCAGCATTTGCTTTTCAGATCACACGACTAGAAGTTTATGCGGACATGGGAGCGGAAGGAGAAAGGAAGCTTGTTCCTCTGGACGAGCTTGGACAGATCATTGAATAATTGTAAAGTACAGAAAAAATTGATTATTACTTCTTATCGAAGTGGAATATTGACAGCGCTTTTTGAAAATGGCGAGGCGGTTGAGCTTCAGTATGAGGCAGATAAGGAAGAAGCTCTTTTAGGTAATATTTATGTGGGACGGGTAGAGCAGGTTGTAAAAAATATAGATGCTGCCTTTGTATCCTTTGGAAAAGAGAAAATAGGCTATTATTCATTGAGGGATAATAAATTTCCCTGCTTTTTAAATCCAAAGAAAAATACTACACCTGTACAGGGAGATCTGTTGTTAGTCCAAGTATCTAAGGAGCCTGTGAAAACAAAAGAGTACACACTTACTTCTAATTTGAATTTAACTGGCAGATATGCTGTTTTAACAGTGGGAAACAATCAGATGAGTATTTCTGGCAAAATTACAGATATAAGTTGGAAGGAGGCTTGTAAGGAGGCTTGTAAGCATTGTTGTACGCCGGAATATGGTTTTATTGTGCGCACCAATGCCAAAGCGGTTTCTTTTGAGACAATTTTAGAAGAGATGGAAGAGCTTTCCGAGCGTTTTCGTTCTCTTCGAGATAAAGCTCAGTTTTTGCGTGCACATTCTCTTGTTTTACAGGCGCCGGTTTCTTATCTTAAAAATCTGCGGGATGTATATGATCCAGATTTAACGGAAATTCTTACAGATAAGCCGGAAATTTATAATGGACTGAAAGCATATCTCTGTGAGCAGGGACAGGAAGAGCTTTTGGAAAAGATTTCGTTTTATCAGGATTCTATGTTGTCTCTTTTTCATTTATATAGTTTACAGTCTGTGATAGAACAAGCGTTAAAAAAAAGAGTATGGTTAAAATCAGGTGCTAATCTTGTTATTGAGCCGACGGAAGCTCTCACGGTGATTGATGTAAATACAGGGAAATATTCTGGCAAGAAGAATGTGGAGGAGACCCGACTTGCCATCAACAAAGAAGCGGCAAAGGAAATTGCAAAGCAGTTGCGTCTTCGCAATATATCTGGTATTATTATTGTGGATTTTATTAATATGGATTCTAGTCAGGCAGTAACAGAGCTGCTTGACTATTTCACCACACAGCTCAGGAAAGACCCCGTGAGAACTTATCTTGCCGGAATGACGAATCTAGGTCTTGCAGAGATAACTCGCCGAAAAGGAAAAAAGCCCTTTGCAGAACAGCTTATGGAACTTGAGATGTGCGAAAAACAGTGCAGAAAAGAGGAAAAGAAGAATGAAGAAATTATTTATTGATCCAAATGTAAACAATGGAGAGTTGATTATTGCGTTGAAGATAATGCAGGGAAATTTGAATCCTGATACGCAGACAGATTTTATCAATCAAATGTTACATGCAAGATTTCTCTGTCCGGCAATCTTTGATCCAGAACCAGAGATCAATCCTGAGGGAGTTGCCGTGGTGGGAGATGATGCTAAGATTATGTTAAGCTCTCTATCCAATGCAAAGCAGGAGATGTATCTGGTCGCTTTTACGGATGCCAAGGAAGCGAGAGAGCACAAGCAGGCAGAAAATCAGCATACAGTGGCATGTACCTATTTTGATTTCTGTTCTATGGTGCTTCAGGAAAATTCTCCGTATGCTGGTTTTGTTATTAATCCATTTTCGGAAAATCTTGTTGTGTCAAAGGAGATTATGCTTAATATTAACAAGCATGTAAGATTGAAAAAAGAAGTGGAGATTCCAAAAGAAGAAAATATGCCAAATTAATGTGGAAATAAGCAATTTTCCAGTAAAATTGGGCAAATGTCAAGAGCAAATGCGAAAAAAATATAAAAAATTTTAAGCGGCCCCCAAAATAGCCGATAAATG
>CAMUFS010000233.1 GCA_947088195.1 uncultured Clostridia bacterium | reverse complement strand
TAAGCTGGTATAAAAGTTATTCTTATAAAGATGCCTGTGATACATAAACGCCGGTTTGATGCCGGCATTTTTTATATACCCAGACATTAGAAAGAAACATATCAAATAATCAAATATCCAGTGCGAGTAGAGGAGAACGTTGTTTTTTTCTTAATGATACAAAGTACTATCACAAGAAAAGTATAAAAGGAGGAGCCATGAAAGGGAAGAAGGAACAGAGCTTTGGAAGAGATTGTCTGCTTACTATAGCGCTTTTGGTGCTGGCGACTTTGATTGCTTATGCTTTTTTTGTGATGTCTCAGCTTACAACTAATATAGCGATTGTATATGTAATGTTTATTGTTTTAATTGCCAGATATACGTCGGGGTATCTTTGGGGATGTATCGCTAGTGTGGTAGCGGTGATAGCTATCAATTATTTCTTTTCTGAGCCAATTATGGAGCTGAATTTTATGAAGGATGGCTATCCTATTACATTTCTGGGAATTTTCGGAATTTCCTTGATCACAGGTACAACCACCGCTCATCTAAAGGAACATCAGCGGATGCTTTTAGAATCAGAGAGAGAAAAGATGCGGGCAAATCTTCTGCGCTCTATTTCTCATGATTTGAGGACTCCATTGACGGGGATTATTGGCGCAAGCCAGGCATGTCTTGAAAATCCTGATATGGATAGAAAAGAACTTGAACAGATGCTTCGGAGCATTTGTGAGGATTCAAATTGGTTACTTGATATGGTGGAGAATCTTTTGTCTATCACAAGGATAGGATCTGGGGAAAATTTGGTGAAAACAAGCCTTGAGCCAATCGAAGAGATCTTGTCTGAGAGTATTCAGAGAGTGAAAAAGCGGTATCCGATGGCGGATATTCGTCTGGAGCTGCCGGAGGCTATTTTTATGGTGGCGGTGGATTCTATCTTGATAATACAGGTGGTGATGAATCTGTTAGAAAATGCTGTAAAGTATTCCGGCAGCACAGAGCCGATTGTTGTCGCAGTGGGAGAGAGAGACGGATGGGTGCTTGTGAGTGTGCGAGATTTTGGTCGTGGCATCCCCACAGAACAAAGGAAGCATTTGTTTGATGGAACTTATATTTGCACGGATAATCGCAGCGATGCGAAGAGAGGGATGGGGATAGGGTTATCTCTCTGTAAGACGATAATTGAGGCACATGGTGGAAAAATTGGCGAAAAAAATCATACAAAAGGAGCAGAGATATATTTTCTGCTGCCGATGGAGGATGAGGAAGATGAGTCAGAAAATACAGATACTGATTATTGAGGATGAGCAAAGTATAGGAAATGTTCTTGCTTCTGTGCTAAATAGCCATGGATACCGTCCAATCAGTTGCCGTACTGGCAGAGAGGGGCTTACAATGGCGGCGTCTCATTGTCCGAGTGTTATTTTATTGGATCTAGGACTGCCAGATATGGATGGAAATGAAGTGATCCGGGCACTGCGGGAGTGGAGTGCAATTCCTGTTATTGTGATTTCAGCAAGAACGCAGGAGAAGGATAAGATCGATGCCCTTGACTATGGAGCAGATGATTATATTACAAAACCATTTAGCACAGGGGAGCTGCTTGCAAGGATTCGCACAGCACTTCGCCATACTTTGCCAGTGAGCAGCACAAAGAGCTTTAAAGTTGGGGATTTGATGATTGACTTTGAGAATCATCAGGTAAAGGTGGGACAGGAGATGGTTCATTTAACACAGATTGAATATAAGATTGTGGTGCTTCTTGCCAAAAATGCAGGGAGGGTGATGACATACGATCAGCTGATAAAAGAGATCTGGGGACCTTACGCTGGCAGCAATAACCGAATACTGCGCGTCAATATGGTCAATATTAGAAGAAAATTAGAGAAGAATCCAGCGGAGCCACAATATATTTTTACGGAGAGTGGGGTTGGCTATCGCATGAATGATGTAGGCTAGTGTGAAGGATGGCACAGA
Source organism: uncultured Clostridia bacterium (assembly GCA_947088195.1). Classification (GTDB taxonomy): domain Bacteria; phylum Bacillota; class Clostridia; order Lachnospirales; family Lachnospiraceae; genus RGIG8607. The sequence continues at coordinate 3,190 of CAMUFS010000233.1, read as the reverse complement.
GAGAAAGAAAAATTGAATAGGTCAAAATAGGAACGAGTTTCATAAAATTCTGAAAATTTGGGTATACGTAAGCAATTATTTGTGATATAATAGAAAAAACGGGGAATGTGTCTTGAAGAAGACAGTTATGGAGAGTGGTAAGAATTAGTGCAGCAGCCCGGTAAGACAGAGAGCAAGTGTGCGAGCGGTATGGCTGAGACTGCAGCTTAACAATCGAGAAAGGAAGGCCATGTCATATGTTCAGGAAGGAAACCGGAAATAATCTATCAGAATCTGGTAAGGCGAGCAGCTCCAAGCAGAAAGGGGAAGGAAGATTTTCCAAACAAAATTTGAAGAAGGCTGAGAAGGAGATAGCCGCAAAATTGGAGGATAAGGTCGACAAGGATAAGCTGGATGAGATCAAAAAGAAAGTCAAGAAGAAAAAGACTATTTTTGGTATTAAGATGAAATTGTACGGAGGCTTTATCCTTCCAGTTCTCTGTGTTATTTTGGTGGGAACTGTCGCCTATCAGAAGGCGGCGAGCGGCATGAGTGAAAATTATGAAAATGCGACTGTGCGCTCAATGAATATGGCAGTGCAGTATCTTGATTTTGGTTTTACTTCGCTGGAGTCAGAAGCACTTCAATTATATGTGGATAAGAATCTTTCTAAATATGTGTTGGGACTGAATAAGCAGTCGGAGATCTTGACACTTATCAGTACGACAAAAACGAATTTGACTGCGAAGCAGGTGGCAAATGAATTTATTCAGGGAATGCATCTTGTCACAAAACCGAATGTGAAAAACATTTCTACTGTGATGGCAGGGGATGGCGATACCGGTGTATTTGATAAATGGATGGAGACGGAGGAGGGTTCGAAGCTTCTCGGCCAGACAAATGGTGTGTGGGTCGGAGAACATGCGGAGCTTGATCGATTGATGGGGCTTAACAAGGACAAATATGCGTGCTCGTATCTTCGGATTTATTCCAATCAGGCTGCCTGTGCCGTGATTGATCTGAGCAAGGAAGCTATTGAGTCTATTTTACATAATCTGGATTTGGGAGCTGGAACGATATCAGGCTTTGTGACAGCAGATGGTTATGAAGTAATTATTGATACTATGGAAGATGGGAAGGCAGATGGTTTTTCCTTTGTAAAGCAGGATTATTTTAGTGAGGCATTGGAAGGGCTTGGTTCTCATATTTCCAATGAGAACGATAATATGGATTTTACCAAATATGTCACCTACAATGGAGAAGAATATCTGTTTATGGTCAGCCAAAGTGGTGTGAATGGTGCAATGATATGTGGCTTGGTTCCACGCTCTCTGATCAATAACAGTGCAAAGGACATTCGAAATGTGACCATTTTATTTATCATTATTGCTGTGTTGGTGGCTCTGGTGGATGGATTCTTTGTGGCGGGCAGTATTGGAAAGGCGATCAAGGTTATCAGCAGCAAGCTGCACAAGGTTGCGGAGGGTGATTTGACCGTGATTATGGATATAAAACAGCGAGATGAGTTTGCGATCTTGGCGGGCAATGTGGGGGATATGATTGATAATACCCGTGGCTTGATCGTCAATGTTAAGGATACTTCACAAAAGGTTGAGGTTTCCACGCACAATGTGACAGAGGCGACGGCTGCTATGGAAAAATGCGGCACAAGTATATCTACAGCGGTGAATGAGATTGAACAGGGAATTTCACAGCAGGCAGAGGATGCACAGAATTGTCTGGAACAGATGGATGAGCTTTCCAAGAAAATACAGGTTGTAAGTAAGGATGTCAGTGAAATTGTGGATATTGCGGACAATACAAAAACAATGATTCAGAGTGGAATTGGCACGATGGATGAGCTCTCAAAGCGCTCGTCCTCCACCTCAGCGATCACGAAAAAGGTGGTAGAGAATATTCACATTCTGGAAGAGAAATCAGCATCTATTGTGAAATTTATCGATGTGATTAACGAGATCTCAGAGGAGACAAGTCTGCTTTCCCTTAATGCATCCATTGAGGCGGCAAGGGCGGGAGATGCCGGTCGTGGTTTTGCTGTTGTGGCGGAGGAGATCCGAAAGCTGGCAGACGGTTCCATGAATGCGGCAAATGAGATCCAGAAGGTTGTGAAGGAGATTATTGAGCAGACCAAGGGAACAGTAAACACAGTGAAGGAAGCGGAGGAGATTGTAAGCGGACAGACTGGTATTGTGAATAAGACAATAGATGCCTTTAACAGTATGAACAGTGGTGTGGAGACACTTGTGACAAGTCTTCAGGGGATTGGACAGAGCGTCTCCAGCATGGAGGAAGAGCGGCGCGATACACTCCATGCAATCGAGAGCATCTCAGCGACGTCTGAGCAAACAGCAGCATCGGCGCTGGTTGTGACGGATTCCGTTGTGAGTCAGTTGGCCGTGGTGGATAATCTGAAAGAAGCTTCTAGGGAGTTGGAACAGCGCTCTGTGGAGCTTGAGAAGGCGATCAATGTATTTAAAATTTAACTCCCCTTAAGGGAGTTTGGGGAGGACTATGGAAAAATCCGTAGTCCTTCTGTATATTCATTGGGAAGCTTTATATGAAATTTCTCCTCTTGAAGCTTTCGGTAGAGGTTGGCAGCCAGAATGTCCTGCCAGATCATTTTCTTTCCACAAGTATTTAAGCTTTTTTCAGCATCAGCAAGCTTTGTGATAAGTGGGATCGAAGAATTTCCTTTTATGGCAGTAAGAAGCTCGGAGGAATCCTTTCGAAAGCCCAGCACTCTGGCATAAGGAATAAAATCATGCTGAGAGAAGAACTGATAATCTCTGGCTTTGATATTGAGAAGAATATGAAGAAGGCTTCGATTAATGCGTGTTAGTGTATACTGTTTTGTCTTGATATGTTGTGCAAAATCCTCATAACATTGAAAAGAAAATAATTCATTATAAATGCGCTTGCCCATATCAGCAGATACATCCTGATATTGAAGAAGAGATATATTGCGATCTTTTTCAAGCAGCAGGCGATAATAAAGACATATGGAAAAATCATTGGGGAATATCGGAAAACGTTTTTGATATTCTCTATTTAATATGGATAAAACAGAGGCAGGTACCATTTTTTCAAGCGCAGAGAGATCACCATTCTGATAAAGCTGCCGGATGCTGGAGGCAGAGGCAAAAGTTTCATTGAGGCTAAGATCGTGATACCCGGCTCCCTCTCGTTTGAT
>CAMUFS010000232.1 GCA_947088195.1 uncultured Clostridia bacterium | reverse complement strand
CTGTCGGCTCATCTAATATCCGAACAGGCGCGGGATTCATCAAGCTCCTAGCCATCGCAACTCTCTGCCACTGCCCACCTGACAGATCTGCTCCAGACTCATACAATCTTCCCAAGGGTGTGTCAAATCCCTTGCTTAAATTAGAAATCTCCTGCCAGATATTCAACTCCTTTACATAATCTTCCATGCGTTCTCTGGAAGTAGAATCCTCCATATGGCAAATATCACCGATTAAGATATTATTTGCCGCCGTATCCTGATACCTTGCAAAATCCTGCCAGACATTAGAAAACATGGCCTTTATCTCAGATGGCTGATATTCCTTTAATTCTCTTCCATTTAACAAAATACTGCCCTCATACTCATCATAAAGCCCAGTAAAAAGCTTTGTCAAGGTGGTTTTCCCCGCGCCGTTCTCCCCCACAAATGCATAGTGATGCCCTTTAAACAGTTCTAAATTCATCCCTTTTAATATGTACTGATCCGTTCCCGGATACCGGAAGGAGACATCCTTCACTATCAGACTCTCAAATTCCTCTGCTTGCTTTGCAGGAAGATCATTGGTCCCCGCCTGCTCTCTAAGATTGGCAAAAGCGGTCAAATCCTTCATATAGGCGGTGTACCTAGCCATTGTCATAACCGATCTACCCACCTCATTATTCATAAGATTAATCATATCATAGATCGCTTTGGAGAGCGCAATAAAAATACCAATGGTGATACTTCCTCTTGTCAGCTCTAAAATTAGAAAAAATACCACCCCCGTGGACACTATATTGGTCAAAAGATTGCTCCCCAAGCCTCGCGCTTCCTTTGTACACTCTGCTCTCATACTGATCTTCTGATACTCATCCATCTGTTTATTCCACTGTTGATTCATATATTCCGTATAAGCAAAGAGAGCTCTCTCCTCCACACTGTCCCTTCCTGTCAGCATCTCCTTCAAATATTCACTTTTTCTTGCAAAAACAGAGGATTCTTTAAATGCCTGATAACTTCTTCTTCCACTGATCACGGAAAAATATAAAAGCGGCACTGAGACAACTAACATTCCCATGCCAATCCAGATACTTTCTGTAAAGATAATTAGAAATACACCAAGAATACGCACCACAGCTACAAGAAAATTACAAGTGTGCTGAAGCATTCCCCAGATATTGCTCTCCATATCCTTGCTCACTCTTCTACAAAGCTCCCATGTCTCCTTGTCCTCAATTAAACTATAGTGAAGACGAGAACGCTTTTTCACCGACTCTCTGTTCATCTGATAAGCCGAGCTTAACTCTATCCTTCTTGTGAGCAAACGCCCAAAGCTATAACCCATGCGCTTCCACAAAATAATAAAAAGCATTGCCGCCAGACAAGGATAGGTATCCCGAAGCTCTGCTTTTCCCGTTGCACAAGCGATCGCAAGATTCAAAAATTCTGCTTCCACCAACACCCACAGCACGTTTACCACACCTGTTATTAATTTCTGCGCCACAACTCCTATGGTACATAACGGCTCACAATCAAATGGAAGCTTAAGAAGATGACGCCAGTCATAGGTTTGTGCCTTCAATTCAAAACTCATTGTCTCACCCTCCAGCTCTATAAGGTAAGACCATTATAAAATAACAAATAGAAAAGTCAATGTATCTGGGACAGACAGCGATTATCTGGGACAGAATGACATTCGCAAAAATAATCCGCACAAAGAGCTAGATACCATTCTCTGTGCGGACGATTGTATTTGGTTTATCATTTACAAAGCTGCTTCCAGCGTCTTTCGTACTGCTTTTATAAATTCTTCTGTATTTAAAGACTCCACATAAGACAAATTGGTAATCAGCGCCAGATCCTTTGTCATCTTTCCAGCTTCCACTGTATCAATACCTGCAAAAACAGAAAGCTCCTGGATATTATCTAATTCCCCGCGCTTTCTCAAAGCTCCTGTCCATGCAAATATAGTGGCAAGTGGGTTAGTGGAGGTTTCTTCTCCTTTTAGATGTTTATAATAGTGTCTCTGCACGGTTCCATGTGCCGCCTCGTACTCATACTTGCCATCTGGCGATACCAGCACAGAGGTCATCATAGATAGTGATCCAAAGGCAGTTGCCAGCATATCACTCATCACATCCCCGTCATAATTTTTGCACGCCCAGATAAAGCCACCATTTGAGCGAATGACACGCGCCACAGCATCATCAATCAGAGTATAGAAATATTCTATACCAAGCTCTTTAAATCTCTTTGCATATTCTTTTTCATAAATTTCCTGAAAAATATCTTTAAATGTATGATCGTATTTTTTGGATATGGTATCCTTACTAGAAAACCACAGATCTTGTCTGGTATCCACCGCAAAATTAAAGCAGCTTCTGGCAAAGCTTTCAATGGAGCTGTTTAAATTATGGATGCCCTGAAGAATACCCGGCCCCTTAAACTCATGAATTAGCTCGCGCACCTCTTCCCCATTTTCCTTTGTATAGACCAGCTCACATTTTCCAGCGGCTGGTATCTTCATCTCGGCAGCTTTATACACATCTCCATAAGCATGTCTTGCGATTGTGATCGGCTTTTGCCAATTCCGCACATAAGGCTCAATTCCCTTTACAATAATTGGTGCGCGAAATACCGTGCCATCCAAGATAGCTCGAATGGTGCCATTGGGACTCTTCCACATCTCCTTTAAATTGTATTCCTTCACTCTGTCGGCATTGGGCGTGATTGTCGCACACTTTACCGCAACTCCATACTTCTTTGTTGCAAGCGCGGAATCTATGGTTACTTGATCCTCTGTCTCATTGCGGTATTCAAGTCCCAAATCATAATACTCCGTCTTAAGCTCCACAAAAGGAATCAAAAGCTCTTCCTTAATTAGCTTCCACAGAACCCTTGTCATCTCATCCCCATCCATCTCCACTAACGGAGTGGACATTTTTATCTTATCCATAGCCTTCCTCCTATTCTTCTACTACAATCCAATCTGGCACAGCTATTCTTTTTCCCCTGTCTTTCCAGATGCCTCCAACAAATTTTTAAGCCCATAGGCATCTATATTCTGCACTGTGCTCAACACATGTTGATGTGCAAGCTCCTCTGCCCGCTCAGGCTCTTTTTCCTCGATTGCCTGCAAGATCAGCCGGTGCTCTCTGTTCGACTGCTTTGCTCTTCCCTCTGTCGCCAAAGACATACGGCGGACTCTCTCCACATAATGATGAAAATTCAACATCATATGTTCCATAATCCTGCTCTTTGACGCCTGATACAAAATCTCATGAAATCTGGTATCCAGCTCACAAACCTGCACATAATTTCCCTTCTGCGCATAGAATTCTGCAAGCTCCACATTTTCCGCCAATTCTTTTTTCTGTTCTAGTGTAATATGTTCTGCTGCCCATCTGGCGCAAAGCCCCTCTAACATGGAGCGCACGGCATAAATATCTCGAATATCCTGCTCCGTAAGCCCTATCACATAGGCTCCTTTATTGGGGATAATTCGAACCAAGCCCTCCAGCTCCAACTGCCTGAGTGCTTCCCTCACAGGAGTTCGGCTTACGCCAAGCTCATGTGCCAGCGTATTTTCCTTGAGCTCCTCCTGATGTTTATATTTCCCAGATAAAATTCCCTCTCGAATCTCGTGAAATACTCTTCCCCTTAAGGAATAATTGTCACTTATGTCCATAACCTGATTCCAAGCTCCTCACAGCTTTTGTCAATCACCTTTAAAAGCTCCTCATCCGTCAACACGGTGACGCGCCCACTCTCATACTCTGCATCCACCCATTCCTTCACTTTAGCTACGACAGCGGACCCTTTATCAATCTGCTTCTCGCCCTTCAGCTTAAAATAAGTGTTCATCCAATGTGCAATTCCGGCAAGTCCTGAAGTATTGGAGACAGCGACAAGAACTGGCCTGTTTAATAATTTCTCCGTGTCAAATATATTATAGATCTCCTCATTTTTCAGCAAACCATCTGCATGAATCCCCGCGCGGGTGACATTAAAATTCTTCCCTGCAAATGGCGTTCTCTCAGGAATCTGGTATCCAATCTCCTTTTCAAAATACTCTGCAAGCTCTGTGATCACTCTGGTATCCATACCATCTAAGGTTCCCTTTAACTGTGCATATTCAAATACCATGGCTTCCAAAGGTGTATTTCCCGTTCTCTCACCAATGCCAAATAACGAACAGTTGACACCTCCTGCACCATACAACCAAGCTGTTGTAGAATTTGTCACTGCCTTATAAAAATCATTATGCCCGTGCCATTCCAACAGCTCCGAAGGTACATTGGCATGTGTCGTCAAACCATAGATAATGCCCTGAACACTTCTTGGGATAGACGCTCCTGAAAAATTCACACCGTACCCCATGGTATCACAGGCACGAATATGAACCGGAATCTTGTACTCCTCCATCAGCTTCATCAGCTCTAACGCAAATGGAATGACAAAACCATAAATATCCGAGCGAGTAATATCCTCAAAATGGCATCTTGGACTGATACCAGTCTCCAGACATTCCCTTACAACACTAAGATAATGATCCAGAGCCTGCTTTCTCGTCATCTTCATCTTATAGAAAATATGATAGTCAGAACAGCTTACAAGGATTCCCGTTTCCTTCATGCCAATTTCCTTAACCAACTCAAAATCCTTTTTGTTTGCGCGAATCCAACTGCTGATCTCCGGGAACTGATAGCCGCGCTCCATACATTTATACACGGCATCACGATCCTTTTTGCTATATAGAAAAAATTCTGACTGGCGGATAATGCCATTCTCTCCGCCAAGGCGGTGCAAATAATCATAGATTGTTACAATCTGCTCCGTCGAGTATGGTGCTCTCGACTGCTGCCCATCACGGAAGGTAGTATCTGTTATAAATATATTTTCTGGCATATTATGGGGAACAACACGGTTGTTAAATGCAATTTTAGGAACTTCATCATATGGGAATAAATTTCGAAAGATATTTGGCTCCTTTACATCATTTAACTGATAGATCGGCTCCTCCAATGATAAAAGATTGGTATGTCTGTCTACTATAACTCTTCTGTTTTCCATAGCTCTCCTCATTTCTGCGTCACTTTACTACGCTATTGTATCGGTATTATTGTATACAATGATACAATACTTGTCAAGTGCTATTTTTCCAAAATTATACTTTATACAAAATATAGTTATCGCTTATTTGTATATAGGAGAATCATG
>CAMUFS010000231.1 GCA_947088195.1 uncultured Clostridia bacterium | reverse complement strand
TAGCCTAACATCATATTAAGCTCCTCTGCATTGGCTGCCGTCTGCAAATCGTTCGTCTCTGTAATAAGCTTCACCGCGGAATCAAAGAAAGCTGAGAAGGACCTGTCGTTGGAATCGGCAGTTTTCTCAAGCGTTGCCGCCAGCTTCTGGGCGGCGATACTATCAATTGACTGTATATATGCTGACATTTTCAGTTTCCTCCCCTATCGTTCTATCTGCCTATATCTAGTGCTTGAAGCGCCATGCTCTTCGTTGCATTGAACGCCGTAACATTCGCCTCGTAGGCACGTGTCGCGTCAATAAGGTCCACCATCTCTGTCACCACATTTACATTTGGATATGTAACATAACCATTCTCATCTGCATCAGGATGAGCGGGATCATACACCATATTCATCGGTGTCTTGGTATCCTCCACAATCTTTGTCACCTTAACCCCATTCCCTATGTATGAGTTTCGATACCCTGTCACGGAATTTAGAATCGTGCTAAAATTAGTTGCCGGTTTCTCCATAAATACCACATTCTTCCTGCGGTATGGCATATTGTCGTCCCCTCTTGTCGTCTTAACATTCGCCGCATTCTCCGCCAATATATCCATGCGTATCCTCTGTGCGGACATTCCTGAAGCGCTGATGTTCAGCCCGCTAAATATTGCCATAATCTATCCCTCTTCCCTTCTGTCAATCTATCTACGATGTAGTCATCGCTGTCCTAAGCCTGTTAAACTCACTTGTCATCGCTCTGGTCAGCGCCTGATATCGAATCTGCTCAGAAGCAAGCTCTGCCTGCTCCACCGCCATATCCACATTACTGCCATCCAGACGATAGCGGTAATTGGACAAATCTGTATAGGTAGAATAATTCAGCTTACTAAGATTCATATCCCTAATCTTCTGGCCGATCGAGCCGCTTCCCCTAAGCTCCTCCTCCAGATAGGACTCAAAGCGGACATCCTTTCTTTTGTAGTTAGGCGTCGCCACATTTGCCATATTATTGTTGAGAACCTCATTCCTAGCCCAACTTGCATCGGCGGCTTTATCAAGAACATTAATATACCTAAACACACCTGAATTAATCATGCAAAACCTCCCCTGATATTATATGCTACAATGCCACACCATCGTTATCCACATAAACTATTATAAATTATATCACAAAAATGGCAAGTCCAAAATATAAATTTTTACCATCTTGGTACTTATATCACATAACAAGCAGAAAGCAAAAGGAAACCTTTTTCTGCCAAATCCTTTTGCTCTCCAAATCCTGTCATCCTGACTTATTGTTTTAATCTTTTCAGTTCATCAAATACTACATCATTCAGTACCTTGATATAAGTCCCTTTCATTCCTGATGAACGAGATTCTATCACCCCTGCACTCTCAAACTTCCGAAGCGCATTCACAATCACAGAACGAGTTATTCCAACCCGGTCCGCTATCTTGCTTGCCACTAGAATTCCCTCATTCCCATCCAGCTCCTCAAAGATATGTGTAATGGCCTCAAGCTCTGAAAAAGAAAGTGTGCTGATAGCAGATTTTACAATCTGTACCTTCCTTGTCTCCTCCGCTGTCTCCTCATTCACAGACCGCATCATCTCAAGTCCCACAACGGTCGTCCCATATTCACTTAAAATAATATCATCAATCTCATACTGACTGTCACATTTATAGATAAACAATGTGCCAAGGCGCTCCCCCGATATGTCTATGGGAGTGATAATCGCCTGATATTTTCTGACATTCTCCTCAGCAAAGCCCAGAGTAGCAAGATTTACATTCTCCTTTGTGGACAACACACTCAGCAAACGCTCATTTAACATCCGGTCAATGTGCCCTCCAATCACATCATCAATCAACTCTGTGATCTCATCTACACCCGGACAAACACTCACTCCAAGTATCTTTCCCTTTCTGCTAATCACTAAGATATTGGAATCCAGAATTTCGCTGAGCACCTCGCAGATATCGTTAAACACTACCTTATGAGAATTATTGTTGTGAAGCAGCTTGTTGATCTTTCTTGTCTTATCAAGTAATTGTACACTCATCTTGTTCCTCCCCGCGTTTCTCACATCTGTACTTAAGGAATCCATTCATCTATTGAAATATTAGCACATTGTGCAGACAGAAACAAGAGTTTTCTCAAATAATTCATAAAATTTTCTATATTTTTTGTTTATTCGTACTATACCCACACTGTTCATCCATACAGGCAAGCTTGCTTCCTTTCTCAAGCAGAACCCCTCCACACTTTGGACATTTTTCCGCTGAGGGCTTTTGCCATGACATAAAATCACACTCTGGATTTGCCTCACATCCATAGTATTTTCTGCCTTTTTTGGTCTTTTTCAGAATAAGCTCCTTCCCACATTTCGGGCAGGCAACCCCGATTTTTTCCAGATAAGGCTTAGTGTTTCGGCAGTCTGGGAAGCCGGGACAGGCGAGAAATTTTCCATGTGGACCATATTTTATCACCATATTGCGGCCACACACATCACAGAGCTCCTCCGTCACCTCATCGGCAATCTCAATCTTTTCAAGCTCCTTCTGTGCCTGTTCCACCGCCTCGGCAAGATCAGGATAAAAATTTCTGACCACAGTTTTCCAGTTTATCTCACCCTCTCCCACTTTGTCAAGCAGAGATTCCATATTTGCCGTAAAATGAACATCCACTATGGCAGGGAATGCGCTCACCATTATTTGATTTACCGCCTCACCAAGCTCCGTCACATACAGATTCTTATTTTCCTTCACAACATAGCGCCTTGCTAAAATAGTTGTGATGGTTGGGGCATAGGTGCTGGGCCGCCCAATGCCGAGCTCCTCCAATGCCTTTACCAAAGAAGCCTCTGTGTAGTGCGCGGGGGGCTGGGTAAAATGTTGTTTCTCTTCGGTATCCTTGAGAGTCAGCACACTATCCTTTGAGAGCCCATGCATCAGCGCTCCCTCCTCCACCTTCTCCTCCTCATCGTTATAGACGGACAAAAAACCATCAAATTTCTTCTTTGAGGCAGCGCTTGTGAAAATATAATCCCCCGCCGACAGCTTAATAGAAGAAGTTTCATACACAGCCCCTGCCATGCGACTCGCTGCAAAGCGCTTCCAGATAAGCTGATAGAGACGGAATTGATCCCTCGACAAAGATTCCTTTAATATGGTTGGCGTAAGTGTGATATCTGTAGGGCGAATCGCTTCATGGGCATCCTGAATCTTCTGCCCACTTTTTTTCTTCTCCTCCACCTTTGCCACATAGGGGGCTCCGTAAGTTTTTTCAATAAACTCTCTCGCTGCCTTATCTGCCTCCTCCGCAACGCGGGTGGAATCCGTTCTCAGATAAGTGATAACACCAACTGTACCATTTCCCTTAATATCAATTCCCTCATAGAGCTGCTGGGCAAGCCGCATTGTCTTTTGTGTGGAAAAATTAAGAACCTTCGATGCCTCCTGCTGCAATGTGCTGGTGGTAAAAGGAAGTGGTGCCTTCTTCACCCTCTCCCCTGTCTTAATCTCCTCTATCAAAAATGTAGCCTTGGCGACATACTCTTTAATTTTCAATGCTTCCTTTTCATTAGGAATAGCAAGCTTTCCTTTTTTATTACCATAAAATTTCGCATGTAGGGGCTTTCTCTCCCCCTTGACGGAAAGCACAACATCTATGGTCCAATACTCTTCCGGGATAAAGGCATTGATCTCCTCTTCTCTCTCGCAGATCAGACGAAGCGCCACAGATTGCACTCGCCCGGCACTCAGCCCTCGCTTCACCTTTCCCCACAAAAGCGGGCTGATGCTATAACCCACCATGCGATCCAGCATCCTTCTTGTCTGCTGGGCATCCACCAGATCCATATCTATCTCACGTGCTTGCTTTAACGAAGCACGCACGGCATTTTTGGTTATCTCATTAAAGGTAATTCGGCTTGTCTTTTCTTCATCCAGCTTAAGCGCCCTTGATAGATGCCAGGAGATTGCCTCCCCCTCCCGATCAGGGTCTGTCGCCAAATAAACACGATCCGCCTTCTTCACCTCTCTACGGAGCTTGGCAAGCACATCTCCCTTGCCGCGGATTGTAATATACTTCGGCTCATAATCGTTCTCCACATCTATCCCCATCTGACTCTTGGGCAAATCTCTGACATGTCCCTGTGATGCCAGCACCTCATAATTACTCCCAAGAAATTTTTTGATCGTCTTCTCCTTTGTCGGTGATTCCACAATTACCAGATTTTTTGCCATTCTTCCATCCCCTTTTATCTGCAGCAGATTCGCTCCTTACCTGTCAAGGCATAGTAGCCGATTTCCGTCTCGACGGCCAGCCCTTTAAGCTGGAGAGCTATCAAAAGCTCTGTCACCTCTGCAATGGAACGATCTGTCTCCCTGCTAATCGCTTCTGTACTTTTTGGTGTCAAACCTAAACAACTATACACCAATTTTTCATTTTCTGCAAGTCTGTTTGAAAATTTTTTAGAATTCTTTTTATTATTTCTGGAAATCATACCCAATTCTTCCAGAAGCATCTCAGGTGATAATACAATTCCAGCACCATTTCTTATTAGTTCATTGCATCCTTGGCTCAAAGAATCTGTCACCCTTCCCGGAACTGCATAGATATCTCTGCCCTGTTCCAATGCGAGATCCGCCGTGATAAGTGAACCGCTTCTCCTCCGCGCCTCCACCACCACCAAAGCCTTTGACAGCCCGCTGATAATACGATTTCTCACAGGAAAATGCCACGCATTGGGCGGTGAACCGGGTGGAAACTCACTGATAAGTCCCCCTTCCTTAATCAGCCTGTCATACAGCTTTCTATTCTCCTTTGGATAACAAATATCAATGCCACTTCCCAACACAGCATAGCTTTTTCCTCCCTGCTCCAGTGCCGCCCACTGTCCTGCGCCGTCAATACCAAGTGCCATGCCGCTTATCACGGTTACACCGGATTCCGCCAGCACTCTCCCTAAGCTTGCTGCCACCTCAAGCCCATATCGGCTGCAGCTTCTGGAGCCAACAATAGAAATACAAAGCTCTTCCCTTGGAAGTCTTCCACTGTGATACAGCCCAAATGGCGCGTCAGAAAGCGGCAGCAGCGCTTTGGGATACCCACTCTCCCCTTTTATGGTAAAACAGATCCCTCTCTCTTCAAGAACTAAATATGCCTTCCTCCAATCTGTATTCTCTCTATCCTTTAAATATTCTACTACTGCTTGT
>CAMUFS010000230.1 GCA_947088195.1 uncultured Clostridia bacterium | reverse complement strand
GTTTTAGGCGAATATGTGCATGAAAATCTGATGTTCCTAGTACCCCCCCCCTAGCAAAATACTTAAAACTTCCTTTTTTGTATGTATATTTTATAGCACTTCCCACTGCCATAATCATCCTCTCCTTTCTTTCACATAATCTGTCAACTTTCTCCATTCATTTAACATTATCTCCTCCCGCAATATCAAAAGAATCAGAAAATACACAAAAGCTCCAATTATTACCTTAATTGTCAACAGTCTTATCTCATCTATAGAAAAAGTTATTCTCTTTACCACAGCTAGCATCACAGCTCCTGCCATACAATATTTCCAACTTTTCATCAATATATTTTTTACAGAAATTTCACGATTCATATAATAAAATTGTATTATGGTTATCACAGTTTCTGCTATAACAATAGAAATTGCCGTCCCAATAGATTTGAAATGTGGAATCAATATTATATTGAAAAAAATATCAACAGCAGCTCCTGCTGTCACAGATATTGTATAGTTTTTTTGTTTTCCCATAGGAATAAAATACTGCATACCTGTCACATTATTTAATCCAATTACCAAAATGATCACAGAAAGTATAGGCAATATTATATTCACTTTCGCATATTCTTCCCCTAAAAATAAAAACGTTAGTTCACGGCTCACTCCTATTAATCCAAGCATAATTGGTATGCCAAGAAACCACACAAAACGGAAAGAATTTTTTATTTCCTCACATGCCTGCTGTTTTTTTCCTAAATAATACAGGCTCGAAATTCGTGGCATCATTACAGCAGAAAGTGTACACACTACACTGGCAGCCAGCCTTACTATTTTTTCTGCCTGCTCATAATATCCATTTTCAGCAGAAGATTGTCCCAACAATCCCAATAATGTTTTATCAAATACAGTATATAATTGAATAATTATCTGAGGAATAAACAATGCAAAAATAGCTCTTGCATGACGTCTAAATTCTAGCTTAATTCCCCTATATCGTTTTATTTGTTTTAAAACTTCACTCCACAAAGATACTCTAGCTATCAGTGTAATTCCAGAAAGACATAGTACATAATTTATTAGATCTTCTTGTTTTCTCACAAAAATAAAAACGCAAGCAATTCCAACCACTTTAATATAGATATTTCTAACCACAACAAATCTGTAATTTTCCAGTCCTTGATAGAACCACGAAATATCAAAAAACACAGCTATAATAGTAGGAATATGAACCAAATAAACTGCCTTGTTCTCTATCTTTGTCATTAAAAAAAAGACAAAAATAAAAATACTAAATAGTGTACTGATAGCACGAATAACAAGTAGCTCAAGCAAAATTTTAATCTGTTGCTGTTCATTATTTTGATAGTATGCTATTTCCCTCTGGCCATACATATTAATGCCAAGATTCGCCAAAATAGTAAAATATGTAACAATAGAATTTGTATAGCTATAAATGCCAATTCCTTCTGCCCCTAGCACCCTTGATACATATGGTATAGTAATAATTGGCAGAATCATAGTTAATATTTGGTAGAGCAGATTATATATATAGTTTTTTTTAACCTTATTCAACTTTATACCCCATGTAAAATCTCTCCATTCTCAGCGCAAAAAATAGTCCTTACATCTTCTTTAAATCTCTTCTTTTCTTCCATAATATAACATCTGTACTCCTCAAATTTATTAATTTCCATTTCATACTGATTGATACAGTTCTCTATTTTTTGTATAATTGCATCGATTTTTCTTTCCTCATCATTAAATTTAAACTCATCTGGAATTGGTACATCTTCCTTATAATTTGCTGCCCCTTTCTTTCCAGTTATAATACAGCATCCACTTATCGCAGCTTCCCTTGGAAATCTATCTTTTCCCGGATGATTTCCAAAATCTATATATACCTTGCTTTTTGTCAACAGCTCCCTCACCTCATTGGTTGAAAGTCCCTGAATAGGAACCCATCGAAACATAGGCGACTTTTTAATAATTTTTTTAGTAAATTCCATTCCTTTTCTGGGATTATAAAGAACAATATTCTGTTTACCACAATAATCTATACTTTGCTCTAGAAAAATGTCGTTGATATAATCAGATAAATATGCTTTGTTGTAGATATTATTTTTTTCTAGAAAATATTTTGCATAATAGCTTTGATAGAGATGATAATCAGGAAGAACTATATCTGTTAATTCCGCTTTATGTGATATTCTATTTCTTATTATTTTTTTCACTGCCGCAATCCACTCTATTCCAAACGGCAAAATTTTATTCAGGTAGCAAACACTTCTCTGAATCATATAATTATCAACACTCAACCACCAGATAACTTTTCTCGCATATCGAATATTCTTAATTACATCCACATTCATTTCCGGTACAATAATAAGATTTCCCTTTACATCTTTTATATCCTCCACAAATATATATTGTTTTATGTATTTTTTAAAATCTGGATCTGTATATTCACCATTTCCTTTTACCCCTCCCTTTCTCTGATACGTGATAATCGCATTCTTGCCGAGGTTATTTAACTCATACACTAATTGATGTAAAAGCTCTGTGCCTCCAGTTTTAAAATATGCTGGACACACCACATATATTGTTTTACTATTACCTAACATTGACATTCCTATCTCCTCATTCCACTCTATTAAATAAAAAAGCAAGCTTTAGCAGTATCGTTCCTTTTAGTGAATATTTTCTAATTTCCCTATCTAATAGTATCTTTAATTTATTATCCATTCTTCGATATTCTTTAATAAGATTCAGATATTTTGCATCATACTTATTCAACATATCTGCATATCCCTCTAAAAGCTCATAAGCTAGATTGCAAACCTTTTCCCCGGAAACAATATCCATCAAAAGATTTTTCCAGTACTCTCTTTTCATCCTTTCTGTGACTGCTTGTTCGTGTCTTCTATAAAGAATATAGGAATTATTATCTCCAATAATCTCCCCTAGATAATAAGCAATAATAGGAAGCCAAATATCATGAGCCACTTCTTTATCTATATGATATTTTCTCACTATCTCCATAAATGCATTATTAAAAACAATGGTTGAACCCTGCACAAAATTTTGAAACAAAACGCTCTTTTTATTTAATGGCTTTTTTAAAATTTGTTGATATGGCAGTATAGTAAGCTCCGCATCGACCATTGTCATCATACCGTAATATAATGCTGGCTTATGCAGCGATTCCAACCTTTCTATCGCCTTGCTCATCTTATCCTCCAACCATATATCATCTTGATCAGAAAACGCATAATAATCAAAGTTATCCTCACATTTATATAGCAGTTTTATAAAGCTTCTTTTATAACCCAGATTTGAACAGCCCATATCAAGCTTAATATTAGGATACTTTTTCATAAAATCCTTCACAATGGCAACGGTAGAATCCTTTGAGCCATCATCGCGGATATGTAATGATATACTAACACCTTTCTGTTTTATAATACTTTCCATTTGATCTGCTATATAATTCTCTCCATTATAAGTTGACATTAATACTAATACTTTTTTCATATTCAATTCCTTATTTACATAAGCAATAGAAATTCTTTATATATTAAATAATATATTATTTTCAAAAATTGTTTCATAATACATACGCCAAGAATATCTATCAAAAATCATTAAGCCAACAGCAAAAACGATAAGAAAACTTATAAAAAGCAATATGTAATAATACCTCAAATTATTTTTTAAAAAGCTTCCTCTCATAGAATTTGTCAAAAAAATATAGTCCATTATCAAAACTGGTCTATAATATCTAATAAATATTGAATCACAAAATAAAAGCGGCAAGATCAATAATGAAAAAAAATTAGCCAGATATAAAATAGATGCCTGATCCTGCCTTATAATACCATTCGCCATTGTATGAAAAGAATCCTTTGCTGAGCTATGTAAAACTTTCAAAACCAAAAATATAAAAATACCCACAAAGCCTGCAAAAACACTGCCAGCAAAAAAAGAAATATTAAATCGAAGATAATTTTCTATCTTTTCCTTTGGCAATATAGAAAAAATTGACAAAAAACTGGGAGTCATAAAAATTATATATATTTCTGCAAGCAATAAAATTGGCATGATAACTCTAGCAAATTTTTTGCTAACAAATAATATCGCTCCAAATAATAAAAAAATAATACCAGAAAAATGCCATCCCGTGGCAACTACAACACTAAGCACAAACCCTATCCATCTTCGATTCATCAACATAACCAAGGCAATCACCAGGGCTACCACACATGGAAAAAATCGTTTCTGTATCACACACTCACTCATTGGATATATAAAAAAAAGGGAAAACACACAACATGGTTTTTCTGAATACTTTTTAATAACAAAATATAACGCTAATATGCTGACTGTGCACAAAAATGCATTATACGCTGTAAATCCAAGATTACATTTGTGAAAATAATATGCAATAATATTTGAGAGCCAGCTATTTAATCCAGAAAAAATATCTTTTCCCAAAATATCAATATAGATCATTTCATTATCAATGTAATCCATCCCGCCATTATTAAGGGCTGTGAGGACCCATAACCACATAATCTGGACAGCCAGCAGAAGCTTCCCTTTTTTTATTAAAAGACCTGCTGCTATCAATATAATTGTAAAAATAACTGCCAACAATTTCATCGGTTCACTCTTTTCTTAATCTTAATCACTAGATTTTTTCCTCTAAGCCTAAAATAATGAAGATTAAAGTATTTCTTTTTTATCTTTTTAAATGAATAGATATTAATCTCTTTTACGGGAACCTCTAAAGCTTCAAATACATTAGGGATAATCTTATAAACATCCATATTTTTCAAATGTATCTTCATCTGTCTTGACTGCATATGGATATAAAGATATTCCTCTATATGTAGTTCCTGATTCTTTATACTATATCTTTTTAATTTTCCTCTATCCCATAGAAAAAAGTTATCTGTCTTTTTTTCAACCACATAGCCGTCCTTTTTTTTGTTAAATTTGGTCAATCTAAAATTAGACGATTTCGTATAGATATTTGCCATATAAGATTCCTGCAAAATAGGGAAGTTATTTTCAAGAAATATATCATTAATGCTTTCAATAAAATATTCTTCATCAAAAGAACAATTCTCAGGATTACTGTACACATATTGAAACCGTTTCTTGCCGTGAATCATTGACATAAATCGTCTGTTATTTTCCACTGTATTTTTATAAATGCTACAATGCCCA
>CAMUFS010000229.1 GCA_947088195.1 uncultured Clostridia bacterium | reverse complement strand
AATAATTGACAGAGGAATAGATACTATTTCTAAATGTAACGATTTCAGTATATATTCTATAAATAACGAATTTGGACTGCCAAAAAAGTAGCAGAACCAAAGCATTAGTATCCTTAAGGATATATAGTTTGGTTCTGCTGCTTTTTTCTGTATGTTAGATACGTTGGTATTCAACATATTTAAATATTTTCATATTTTATCATATATCTTGACATTAGCTTGATTCTACTACTTTTTCGATCATCCAAATTTATTATTATAAAACAGATATTATAATATTTATATTTAAGATTGTTTTCCATTCTTTTGTTTGTTATTGTTTTGCTGTTTTTAAATAAAAAAATGGAAGAATACATTCCAGCACAGCCAAGAAAGTAGCTCAGAGAATTGCCTATGGTCCTATGGAACCTATTGAAAAACGTCGGCACTTAGCGAGGTTTCTCACGAGCTTAGTGTCCGCTACGTTTTGAACTAAGCGGGAGCGGGGTGACAGAGGACCATAGGCAATTCTCTGGGCGGCCCCTTCTAGAATATGATTCACCCCCCCCACAATCACAAATAGTCTATAAAGCTGTTTTGTATAAAGTATAGCAAAAGATAAAGACTGTCATGTCATTTAATAGATGATATGACAGTTTTTTAGGGTTAAAAATTAATGCAGATATGGAACATTTATGGAATCATAAATTATGATATACAAGATTCAATTTCTATGGTACGATAAATTTTAGAGAGTGTTCAAGAAAGGGGTATGAAATGAAATTAAAGTTAAAAAGGAAACAAGTATTAGGTGTTATGCTTTCTGTTTCCCTATTGTTTTCGCAGCCACCGCCTGTATGGGCAGCTTCGCAGCCATTGATTCCTTCTGCTTCTGTTTTGTATGGTGAATCGAAGGTCACAGTCACTACACATAAACAATTTATGGATGCATTAGAGAATGGAGCTTCGTACATTATAGTTAATGGTTCTATAACGATAGGAGAGAAAGCTGACGCAAGTGGAGGAATGTTGCCAGTAACGATTCCAGCGGGAACTACTATTCAAGGAACATCAGGGAGCAAATTAAATTGTCGTTGTCCTATTCAACTTGAGGGGGATAACGTGACAATTAAGAATATTGAATTATTATTTGAATCCACAGATGCTCTGGGAAGTGTTCCGCACAGGGAAATTTTCTTGGCAGGCCACAGCTTGACTCTTGACAATGTCAGTACATATCTGAAAGGCGGTGAGGGAGGATTTGGCTCCTTGACTGGTACAGAGAAGGAATTGTTACCCACTGTTATGGCAGGAGGCTATACAGGAACTTCGGTTGGCACTAACGCAGCTTTAACAATAATTCGCTCAAATGCAAAGACAATGTTTCAGGATATTTATATGGGACATGAGGAAGGAAAATACCAAAATGTTCCTTATACGGGAAGTGCTGTTTTGACATTGGACAATCTAGCCACTGTACGAGGAAGTGTGTACACGGATAAAAATACTTCTGCAAGGATCGATCTTAATGGAAATGGGAAGACGATTGTCAATTCTGCATATGCGACGAGTTATGTTGGGAACAATGACACAATATTGACGATAGCAGATTGCACTGTATCAAGAGCATCAATAGATGGAGTGGGAACCATACAATTAAATCAAAATGCCTATCTGATGCCACTGACAGATCAGTTTCAGAATATTTCCTTGCAAGATAGTGCATGTCTGGATCTGACAGAGCTTGTAAATATCAGAGTTTCGGGAAACTTTAGCGGAGGAACTGGCGCGAATGTCAGTGATGCAGGCATGATTGTGTTAGATAAGGAAGGTACTTTAACGATAGAAGGAGTGGTGGAGGGAACTACCATTTTTCAGACAGAAAATAGGAACTTTCCTGGAATCCCTATAGTTGGAAAAAGTTATATTATTGCTGACTGGGAGGAAGCAGGTGATGAGAATTTTATTATACCAGAGAAGTATGTAAATGATGGATATAAAATGCAGTATATATCAGGTGCATGGACAATTTATAAGTCATATTCTGATGAGGAAGATTTTATTCCAGAGGTTGGGGATGTGATAATTTCTCAATAGTACAGGAGATGAGATTCCTGATGAATCTATCTTTTGCAATATTATCTGGAAAGATGTAGATGGCAATATTATTAATTTTGTGGATGTAAGCACAGAATATACGTTTGAATTTTTCAATGTTATGTTGATAAAAACGGAATATTTGGATAACGATCCTTCTCATGATGGTGTGTTAGAGTGGGGTAATTCTGTGTATCTGACTACCTCTGAGCAGTATCCAGATCGGTACTTTTTTGTGGCAAATGATGAGGCAAAAACAGGAGATTATACATTTCGGTTTTATTCAAAGTCGACACGTGATACAATAGATGATTCTTTCACAATCGCAGATATAAAGAAATTAGATGATTGTATTATTGATGAGTTCCAAGTTTATTTTTATAAGTCCTCTGAATCAAGTGGAAATATGTCTAATATCAAAGATGAAGCTTTGGTGGAACCGATTGCAGATCAGTCTTATACTGGAAGAGAGATCAGCCCGGCAGTTGCGGTAATAAGCAAGACATCGGGTGATCCATTGATATTAAATAAGGATTATTGTGTCTCCTATGAGAATAATGTAGATATCGGGCAGGCCACTGTTCGGGTGGTTGGAATTGGAAATTATGTAGGGGAAATTACCCAGAACTATAATATTATCAAAAGTGCGTCAGATGTTTATTTGACAGCGACCATGGGAACAGGGAATGTTGATGCAGTGCAGGCTGTCTATGGAGATAGTATTCGGTTTGTCTGTCAAGCAGTTCCATCTGGTGCTTCTCTTTCCAGAATGGCACTTCCCAATACTGTAGATTTTTATTGCATCAACGAATTTTTGGGAACAGCATCTGTTGACGCAAATGGACAGGCAGTTTTGATTTATCGTACAGAAGAGAGAAAAATTCCAGTTGGGGACTCACAGGTTACTGCCGACTTTGGCGGAACAAGTGCTTTAGAGCCTGCAAATGGTATGTCTACTGTCTTTGTCACTCTGGCAAAACAGGAAATTGCCGCAGAAAATATAGAGAGCGTTGTATTAAAAGATTTTACTTATGATGGAACAACAAAGGTAACAGATATTATTTCTGTGACTACTGCCGACCAGACATATTTTATCTCTGGCAAGGCAGAATTAGCGAGTGCTTTGGCAGGTTCTTACACAGATGCAAAAATTCTTTCTTGGTCCTTAGATAAAGAAGATGAGCTGTGGTACCAATTACCAGACGTGTTAGATTCCGTTTTGGTTGATCCCAAGGTGACGATTGTTCCGGCAGATGCACCAGAACAGATAAGTGCTTCTACCTTTGCAAAACCACAAACTACACAAAGCTTTTCTATTTCTGATATTATCCCTGAAGAAATAAAGGATAAAGTGTTGGATTATCAATTAGAAAAATCGGAATTGGACAATACTATTGTCAGTAATCTGACCATTGCCAATGGTGTATTGAATTATCAGGCAGGGCAGGTTGGAACGGTGACTGTGCCAGTGCTTGTGACATTAGAAAACCAGTATCCTTTGACGGTTATAGTGACAATCTTTGTGACAGATAAGGAAAATCTATCATTTAATTTGACTTCACCAGATAAAGCTTATAATGGAAAACCATATACTGAGTGGAGCACATCACTTGAGAGTGGGATTGCTTATACTGTGACCTATTATAATTTAATAGATCAGGAGGTTTTAACGGAAGCACCAAAGGATTCAGGAAGCTATTCTATTACAGTTATGGTGGAGACGGACACATGGATTGGTGAGGAAACGTCCAATTTTAAGATCACACCAAAAGAAGTTCATGTGTATGCACTGGATAAATCCATTCAAGTGGGTGAAGAGGTGCCTGATCTTAAGACTCCTCAGATTGATATTGATTATAAATTTGAGGAAGGATATGAGCCTGTCGATGGCGAAATCTTGGGGACAGTTAAGATGGAATATCAAGAAACGCCAGATAATACAAAAGAGGGAAGCTATAAGATTTTATTATATGTTCTTGAGAATAACCATAAAAACTATACGATAACAGAAAGAGAAGGCACACTGGTAATCACGGCGTCGGGAGAACATATACATAATTATACTGCGACTGTTACTAAGGAACCAACTTGTACGGAAAAGGGCATAAAAACTTATACCTGCTTGGAATGTAATGATTCCTATACAGAGGAGATTCCGACAGTGGAGCATACGATTGGTGTCATTCCAGCGGTGGAGTCCACCTGTACAGAGGAAGGCAGGACAGGGGGAAAGTATTGCTCTGTATGCAATACCATTTTGGAACAGCAGAGCAATACGCCGAAAAAGGCTCATTTATATGGTGCATGGATTGTTGATATTGCTGCCACTTCTACAAGCGAGGGAAAGAAACACAGAGAATGTTCTTTGTGCAATAATATAGAGACAGCGACAATTCCAAAATTAGAAAATGGTGGCAATCATAAGCCGGACGGAAATCAGCCAGATCATTCGGATCAAGATTCCAGTAATAGTTATGAAGAGGATGAAGGGGACGATAATACACAAAGTAGCACTACATCCACATATATAAATAAACCATCTGTTAATCCAGAAGTTGTGGATTATAAAGATCCTGTGAAAGGGTATAGCAGCTTTTCGAATGGAGTTGTGACAGGAAATGGAGATGGATATTCTAAGTGGAAACAGAGTGATGGAAAATGGTGGCTGGAATATGCGGATGGTACATGGCCTTGTGGGCAGCTTGCTGATAATGGAGAGCAAATTTTTAAATGGGAGAAAATCAATGGTGCATGGTATGCTTTTAACGTAGATGGCTATGCAGAGCATGGCTGGCATTTGGATGCTGGATATCAAGGATGGTTTTATATTGATATTAATAATGGCATGAAAATTGGCTGGCAGCTTATTGATGGAAAATGGTATTATTTTAATCCAATTTCCGATGGTATGTTAGGGAAAATGTACGCGGGATGCTATACGCCAGATGGCTGGTATGTAGATGAGAGCGGTGCATGGGATGAGAAGCCCAAAACAGTAGAATAAAAGAATTGTAAAATAAAAGTCAGATTTTAGAAGCTATTAGTTTAGTTCTAAAATCCGACTTTTTATAATTTTTAAAAGAATTATACTTTATACAAAATATAGTTATCGCTTATTTGTATATAGGAGAATCATG
>CAMUFS010000228.1 GCA_947088195.1 uncultured Clostridia bacterium | reverse complement strand
CTGATACCATCTTTGCATTATCAGATAATAAGTAAATCACTCCGGGAACTATATCTTCTACTTCCGTCATCCGACCCGCTGGAATTATACTAGCAGCCAGTTTATGCAGCTCATCCCATGACATTCCTTGGCTTCTTCTTAACTCCATCTCCCCTTCTGTCGGCGTCCATCCCATTGTTATGTAATTTGCTCTTATTCCAAATTGAGCATAATGGCGAGCTATATGCTCCGTCAAAGTCAAAAGTGCTCCTTTTGAACATGCATAAACCACGCGATCTTGCTCACCGCTCCATGCGTGAGGTGATCCATTTAATATAATGGAACCTCCCCGATCCTTCATATACTTGATTGCACTTTGACAACAAAAAATACTTCCGCGAACATTGGTTTCAAAAATAGAATAATAATTTTCTTCATCACATTCTTCTAAAGAACCAGCGTAAGTCACACCTGCATAGCTATAAAATCCATCTATCTTTCCATATAATTCTACTGTTTTCTCAAACAACCTGCTACAGTCCTCAAACTTTCTCAAATCTGTGTGAATAAAGCAGCCCTCTGCTCCCATTTTCTTCACTTCATCTAAAACCATATCTGCGGCTTCTTCATCTCTCGCTCCTATCACAACCTTAGCGCCTTCTCTTGCTGCCTCAAGCACTACGCCCTTACCTACTCCTTTATTCCCTCCTGTCACTACAATAACCTTGTCCTCTAATAATTTTTTCATAATTCTCCTTGTTTTTATAATTAGTTATGCTTATGCCAAATACTTATCAGCATCCAACAATTCCACCAGCATATTATTTCCATCAGTATCTATTACATGAATCAAAGCTTCTATTTCATTTATTTTCTTTCTATACAATTCCTCTGAATCGCACACAATATAAATCCTTGCCAAAACCTGATTTTCACTCCCGACCATGGAGTCTGTCACTTCATCTCCTTCGTGAAATCTCTGAACAATATGTACAACACATTTATCTTCCTTCAGCTGCTCTATTCCCTCAATTCTTTTTATTTTTCCTTTTTTCAGTAAAAGCCAAAGGCTTCCTGCCGTTTTTCCGCCAAAATTACTATCATTTTTCGCCTCAAATGCAGCATTCCCCATTGAACCTGTCAAAGCAAATTCTATTAACATTTCTCTTTGATCGAATCCATTCACTGCATCAATAAGCAAATGTGGCGCTTCGCCTTGTAGACGAAATCCGGGATCGTATACATAAATTTGCCCTTGATCAACAAATCCCTGAATAAGCAGAACCCCATTTTTAATGCCAATATCTCGAAACATCCTACATGCATTTTCATGCATAGTCTTATAATATAATTCTCTATATTTTGAAGGATACCTTGCACCAACACATACTGGACTTGCCTTACCCTGTTTTTTTGTTGTAAATCTGTCTGCTATAGCAGATAATTCACAGGCTCCATCTTTAAATGTATAATAAACAAAAATATCGTCACATGTCATATAACGCTCTACGATAAAGCGCTTTTTGCGGGATGCTGCCAATGCTTTTTCAATCGCTGGTTTTAATTCTTCTCTGTCATAACATATTGTCATTCCTTTTCCACTACAATTATCTACAGGTTTAACCATAACGGGAAAATTAATTTTAGCAATATCACATTCTTTTAACTCTGCACTTAAAGAGTATTCAGGAATCCCATGAATCCCATATTGCTCACAAGTCCTTTTAAAAACATCTTTGTAAGAAAATACCTGAACTATCTTCTCTGTCGCATAACAAGAAAGCCCCAATTCCTCACAAGCTTTACTGTAGGCAGGAACCAAGACATCCGCCACTCCAACCAAAATTCCATCAACTTTTTCCTGTCGGGCAAGTGTCACGATTCCCTGCACATCAGTTCCGTCTACATGACAACTCTTCCACGCATATTTTTTTGCATCATCTTCAGGATTGTTGCTTGTCACCAGAGTCTTGATGCCCATTTTATTTGCACATTCAACGAGCGGACTTGTCTCTGGGTTAGCTCCCAGAATTAATAATTTTTTTCCTTCCAGATTATTTTTCATTATTAAATAATTCCTTTTCTTTATAAAATTATTTCCTCTCCAAGTGTCATAAGATAATATCTATTTTCTGGACAATTTTCTCTCATATATTTCATAAAAACACCCGGATCACCGCCATGTGATGCAAACATTCCATAATGGCTTGGTATTGTTAATCTTGGCTTTAATGTGGCACTTAAAAGTGTACAATCCTTTTCTGTCAAATTCCCATAAGCTCCATTGATTGGCGCAATCATAATATCAAATGGACCTTTTTCTATATACTCATTCGCCTTATCAAGACGAAGACACGTATCTCCTGCAATATAAATTTTTCTTTCATCTACCGTAATAATCAATCCGACTGCATCTGGTGCCCCTGTCCCATGATCGCAAAAAACAAAGTCTAATATATAATCACCATTCTGATACGTATCTCCCGCTTTTACATAAATAATATTTTCTTCAGACATCTTTAATCTGGTTATTTCCTGTCTGCAATTTACAGAAGCATATAAATGTGTCTGCCTATTTGCCATCAATTCTGGCATAGCGTCAAAATCAAAATGATCATAATGCGGATGTGTGGCAACAATACAATCAAATTGCAAATCTGTTAAGCCCAAAATTCTAGGTAACAGTCGTTTAAAACCAACATGTCCTTCTGTCCGTTCTAAGCACTCAGATAGATATAAATCTATTCCTAATAATTGTCCTTGTTTACTTTTTAAAATATATCCAGCCTGTCCTACAGAAAATAGATGTGTCATTCCATTTCTCGCACTTAATACTCTCCATGCAAAATCATTCATACAAATTTTCTCCATATTTCTTCTCCAATATTTTCACTTTTCGCTACATTTTTTGTATCCTTTTGAAGATAGTCTAAATAAATACTTAAAGGAATATTTTGTTCATAAAGAGTCTTTTCCTGTGCTTGGTTAATCCTATTTATAAAGCTAATATAATACTCTCTAAATCCACTAAGATTAGAAGCTTTCCAGACACCTTCTCCTGTTTTAATATCTATAATCAAAAAATAATTGGACAATCTACTTGACACATAAACGCTGCCTGCTCTCTCCTTCGTCTTTGCATACTTTGCCCAGCCAGCTAAATGCAAATATCTAAAATCCTGCGGATATTCCTTATATATTTTTGTTGTATTATCCGTTTTATCATATATACAAATATCTTCACAATTTTCTAGTGGAAATATCCAAATATTTTTATCTGTGACCACAAGAGTGCTCCAAATTCCTTTGGAGCTATTGGAATCACACATTTGATATATATCTTTTAAAAAAATTTTATTTATCACATTTTCCTCTATATCCCAGATCACTAGATTAAAATCATCCTGTAAAATATAGAGCCTTTTATCATAATAATAAGCATCTACCATTTTATTAGGAAATATATCCTTGTCTATTTTTTTCAGATATTTTTCAGATAAATCATATTGAAACCATTCACTTGTATCTTCTTTTTCTAATACCAATCTAAAATACAATACATTATCTGCTCTCCAACAATTCACATATTTTATTGTTTCTTTATAATCCCTGTCTATAATCTGACTTAATGAATCATCTAATTCCACCGTCTCACTTTTAGTATCCAATATGGAAATCAACCCTTTATAGGCAGAAACGCAAAATATATTTCCATCAAAGCTCTCAACCGTCGCAATATTATTATCTTCTTGTTCATGAAAGCCTAAATGATATAACTTTTGTTTTTTTGATTTAATATCCAAAGAAACCAATACTTCTCCAAGGTTATCTGCAAAATAGATTATATTTTTTTCTGCGACACATTGTTTAAATCGATATCTGTCATCCAATGAAATAATCTCTACTTTATTTTTATTAGAATTAATCTTTACAATAATATTTTTCCATAAAAGCTGAGCATATATTTCTCTATCTATTACTTCAAATGTTTCAAAAAATGCTATCCCTTTTTCTTCTTTTTGAATATCATTTTCCTTATCTGTCATATACGTATTCTCCGTTCTAAAATTCCCAAAAATACTAACACAGGATTTCCAAAATTTTATCAATTATTTCTTCTTCTAACTCTGCATAAAATGGAAGCACTAATACTCTATTTGATAAATCACGTGCAACGGGCAAATCTATTTGTTTGTATTTTTCCTTATAACATTCCTGATCTGGAATAATTGGATAAAAATATTTCCGTGAATAAATATTATGTTCTCTTAATAATTGAAATAACCCATCTCGATCGATCCGATAAGTATCCTCCAATATAATAGGAAAATATGCATAATTGCTTTCTACCAAAGGATTATTTTTTAAAAATCGTATTCCTTGAATAACAGATAAATTTTGTTGATAATGCATCCAAAGCTTTCTGCGTTTCTCTAACATCTCTGAAATATGTTTTAAATTACAAAGACCCATAATGGCAGCAAATTCATTCATTTTAGCATTCGCGCCAACCTCTACTACATGTTCCTCTCCACGTATTCCAAAATTTTTCAGATTATACAATCTTTGATATAATTCTTTATCTGAAAAAGCTGCTGCTCCACCTTCAATAGTATTAAATACTTTTGTTGCATGAAAACTAAAAATAGCAGCATCACCAAAATTTCCTATTCCTATTCCTTTATATGTAACACCAAATGCATGTGCGGCATCATAAATAACCTTCAAATTATATTTGTTCGCAATAAGCTGAATTGCTTCCACATTACATACATTTCCATATACATGAACCGGAAGAATCGCCACTGTTTTTTCAGTGATCAACTCTTCTATCTTCGATTCATCCATTGTCCCGTCTTCTGCCTTTACATCGCAAAATACTGGAACCAAATGGTTTCTTGTAATTGCATGTGTTGTAGATATAAAAGTAAATGGTGTGGTAATTACCTCAGAACCCTCTGGAAAATCAAATGCCTGAATAGTCATTTCCAATGACATATGGCCATTCACCATCAATGATATTTCTTTGACATTTAAATATCGTTTAAGCTCATTTTCCAAAATTTGATGATATTGTCCCATATTTGTCAGCCAATGGCTGTCCCACAATGGCTTAATTGCTTCTATATATTCCTCATAGGGCGGCATAGATGAACGTGTGACTAATATTTTTTCCTCCCTCATGATTTCTCCTTTAAGTCATAATTATTACATTCAATAAAAGATATTTCCTGTAT
>CAMUFS010000227.1 GCA_947088195.1 uncultured Clostridia bacterium | reverse complement strand
CCAATCCCGTCTTTTATGTCATCCACCAGATCTTTCAATCCCTTTTTTTTCTTTCCTTCCTTCGCTTCCTCCTTTGAAGAAGCTTTCTTTCCATTCATAGCTTCCTCAAAGCGCCGCAGTGCATCCTTCTGTTCCTCATTCATATGCTCTGGCACCTGAACCACCAATGTAATATAGTGATCTCCGCGGACATTTTTATTTCTGAGTGAAGGCACTCCCTTGCCCTTTAAGCGCACCTTTGTATCGGTCTGGGTGCCCGCTTTCACATCATATACCACCTCGCCGTCAACGGTCTTAATTCGAATCTCACCGCCAAGTGCTGCCGTCGCAAAGCTTACTGGCACTGTGGAAAAAATATTATAATCCTGTCTCTGGAAAATTGGATGGCGGGATACATTCACCTCCACCAGCAAATCACCGCGCTCACCGCCATTAATGCCGGGTTCCCCCTTGGCGCGGATGCGGATACACTGTCCATCATCAATACCTGCAGGCACTGTGACAGCAATCTTTTTCCTGCTGTTGATATAACCAGTTCCGTAACAATCCGAGCACTTCTCCTTGACAATTTTTCCTTTTCCATTACATTCTGGGCACATCTCCACATTTCTGACCGTCCCAAAAAGAGACTGCTGTGTGTAGACCACCTGCCCCTTTCCATTACATTTTGGACAAGTTGTGGGGGAGGTTCCCGGCTTTGCACCTGTGCCGTGACACTTGCTGCACTCATCCTTCAGATTAAGCTCAAGCTCCTTATCCGCACCAAACACCGCCTCTTCAAAAGTAACTCGGACGCTGGAGCGCACATTTGCACCCTTCATGGGGCCATTACTTGCACGGCGTGTTCTGGAGCCTCCGCCAAACAGATCGCCAAAGATATCAAAAATATCTCCCATATCATTCATATTGAAATCAAAACCGCCTGCGCCGCCCGCACCATCCAACGCCGAATGTCCAAACTGGTCATATTGCTGTCGCTTCTGCGGATCACTCAAAACTGCATAAGCTTCTGACGCTTCCTTAAACTTAGCCTCTGCCTCTTGATCTCCGGGATTTGTATCAGGATGATATTTTTTGGCAAGCTGACGGTATGCTTTTTTCAGCGCCGCATCATCTGCATTCTTTGGTACTCCGAGAACCTCGTAATAATCTCTTTTCTCTGCCATAGCTGTCACCTTTCTGAATAACGCAGAGACTGTCCTGCAAGGCTACTAACCCCGCACGACAGTATCTGACGATCTATCTCTATCTATTTTCTTTGTCTCTTAGACCTCTCTGTAATCTCCGTCAACTACATCATCCTGAGCAAAACCTCCTGCTGACTGCTCTGCACCCATATCTGGTCCTGCGCTCTGTGCACCCTGCGCTGCCTGAGCCTGCTGCTCATACATCTTGCTAAATACAGACTGTGCACTCTCCATCAGCTTCTCCTTAGCAGACTTAATCTGATCCACCTCCGTATCGGACATATCCTCAGGATTGGATTTCTCTACAAGCTCTTTCAAAGCATTTAAGTCTGCCTCAACCTTTGCTCTATCCTCCGCAGAAACCTTGTCACCTACCTCCTCCAGAGCCTTCTGTGTCTGGAATACCATAGAATCAGCGTCATTTCTGGCATCGATCGCTTCCTTGCGCTTCTTATCCTGTGCCTCGAACTCTGCTGCCTCTCTCACCGCTTTATCAATATCTGCATCTGACATATTAGAGCCTGCTGTGATAGTAATATGCTGTTCCTTGCCAGTGCCCAAATCCTTAGCAGATACATTTACAATACCATTTGCGTCAATATCAAAGGTAACTTCAATCTGAGGTACGCCTCTTCTTGCCGGAGGAATTCCATCCAGACGGAACTGTCCAAGACTCTTGTTATCTCTAGCAAACTGTCTCTCACCCTGAACAACATTGATGTCAACGGCTGTCTGATTGTCCGCTGCAGTGGAGAAAATCTGGCTCTTCTTGGTAGGAATCGTTGTGTTTCTCTCGATCAATCTAGTTGCAACACCGCCCATTGTCTCAATAGACAGAGATAATGGTGTGACATCCAAAAGAAGAATATCACCTGCGCCTGCATCTCCTGCAAGCTTACCACCCTGGACAGAAGCACCGATCGCAACACACTCATCAGGATTCAGAGACTTATTTGGCTCCTTTCCTGTCAATGTCTTAACTTTATCCTGAACAGCAGGAATACGTGTAGAGCCTCCTACTAACAGCACCTTGCCAAGCTCAGAAGCTGTAATTCCCGCATCCCTCAATGCATTCTGTACAGGGATCGCTGTTCTCTCCACCAAATCATGTGTCAGCTCATCAAACTTTGCCCTTGTCAGATTCATATCAAAATGCTTTGGTCCTTCTGCAGTTGCTGTGATAAATGGAAGATTGATGTTCGTTGTTGTGGCGGAGGACAACTCCTTCTTTGCCTTCTCTGCTGCTTCCTTTAATCTCTGAAGTGCCATCTTATCCGCAGACAGATCCACACCCTCCTGCTTTTTAAACTCACTTACCATCCAATCAATAATCTTATTATCAAAATCATCACCGCCAAGGTGTGTGTCACCGTTTGTCGCCAAAACTTCAATAACACCATCTCCTATATCAATAATGGAGACATCAAATGTACCACCACCAAGGTCATATACCATAATCTTTTGCTCTGTCTCATTATCAAGGCCATATGCCAGCGCAGCCGCTGTAGGCTCGTTGATAATACGCTTTACATCAAGACCTGCAATCTTACCTGCATCCTTGGTTGCCTGACGCTGTGCATCATTAAAATAAGCCGGTACTGTGATAACCGCCTCTGTTACCTTATCACCGAGATAATTCTCTGCATCTCCCTTTAATTTCTGAAGAATCATCGCGGAAATCTCCTGTGGAGAATATCTCTTCTCGTCGATATTCACCTTATAATCGCTGCCCATATGTCTCTTGATGGAAGCGATCGTCTTCTCCGCGTTTGTGACAGCCTGACGCTTTGCCGGCTCACCCACCAAACGCTCCCCTGTCTTTGTAAATGCAACGATAGACGGTGTTGTTCTAGCACCTTCTGTATTTGCGATAACAACAGGCTTTCCGCCCTCCATTACAGCCACACAACTATTTGTTGTACCTAAATCAATACCAATGATCTTGCCCATGATAAATTTCCTCCTTTTATCTGCCTAACTATCTATTTCTTACTGCTTTCTGTGATTAGCAATTAACAACCTTAACCATACTGTGGCGAACCACTGTCCCATGATGCAGATAGCCCTTTAAAAACTCCTCGGAGACTGTATTCTCCCCAAAATTCTCATCCTCCCCCTGCATCACTGCATTGTGATACGCTGGATCAAATTCCTTTCCCACTGCCTCAATAGGCGTCACACCTAACTCCTCCATCGCTTTGGTAAGCTGCTTGTAAACCTTATCCATGCCATCGGCAAATGGTTCCTTTCGCTCCTCCTCAGACAAAGTTGCCAGACCTCTCTCAAAACTATCAATAATGGGAAGCATCTTCTCAATCACAATCCTAGCTCCAAAATCCTGCTTCTGCACCATCTCTTTTTCTGTGCGCTTGCGGAAATTATCAAACTCTGCCATGGTGCGCTTATATTTATCTGTCAGCTCCTCAATCTGAGCATCCTTCTTATCCTTCTTCTCTTTTCTGGACTTCCCAAACAATCCTTTTCTTGGCTCTCGCTCATTCTCTACTGACTCCTGTTCGGCTTCCTCCACACTCTCCGGCTCACATGCTTCCTCCTCCATCATGTCTTCCTCGCATGTATCCTCGACTTCTACCTCCAAGTCATCTGCCTGATCTATCTCCATCTCTTCCTCTAAATTTTTCTCTTCACCAAAATCCTTTTCTTCTTCCAATTCCTTCTGATTCTCTGCCACGTCCTTGCCTACCGCCTTTCCTATGTCTTCTTATAAATATTATCAAGCTGTGTCGTCAGCGTCTTTAAAATATTCACTACCCTCTCATAATCCATTCGCTTTGGACCAATAATTCCAATGGTTCCCTTAACTCCCTCCTCCAGCTCATAGGTCGCTGTCACCACACTACAGTCCTTCATGGTCTGAACGGGTGTCTCGCTTCCTATATAAACCTGAATCCCCTGATTGCCCTCGCTCTCCAAGGACTCCTGAACCAGATTTGTGAGCAGCTCCTTATGCTCAAAGGCCCCTATCAGGTTTCTCGCCTTCTCCTGATCACTCAGCTCTGGATAACGGAATATATTCGTTGCGCCACTTGTATAGATCTCTAAGTCATTGTCAACCGTGATTGCCTCCGCAACTGCATCCAGCACACTTCCCACAATCGCCCGGTGAATCCCTGCCTGCTCTTTCAGCTTTGCGATCACACCAAGGTTAATCTCGTTAATGCTCAGTCCATTAAGGCTTGTATTACACATCATATTCAGATGCAGAAGTGTCTCATCCGACAATTCTTCCTCCACATCAAGAATGGTGTTCCTCACGATATTTCCATCAATCACCACCACCACCAGCAATTTTCCCGGCTCCACACGGGAGAGTTGAATAAACTTCACCTTGTTGGTGCTGTACTTAGGAGCTGTAACCATCGTGGCATAGTTGGTATTCTCCGCTAGAAGCTTCGCCAACTGCTGCAAGAGCAGCTCCACCTTATCCACACGCTCAATGAGAAATTCTTTCATATTCTCTACTTCTTTTTCTTTCCCACTGACCTCCTGCTCCTTCTCCCTCATCATATCATCCACATACAGACGATACCCTTTATCTGAAGGGATTCTTCCGGCGGAAGTATGAGGCTGCAAAATATAGCCTAGCTCCTCCAGATCTGCCATCTCATTGCGAATGGTTGCGGAGCTTAAATTCAAATCTGTATACTTAGAAAGAGTTCTGGAGCCTACTGGCTCGCCCGTTTCCAGATAATTGCGGATGATTGCCTTTAAAATCTTGAGCTTCCGTCCATCTAATTCCAAGTTACCCACTCCCATTCTTCCATGACTTGTTTTGTTGTTAGCACTCATTTAAGAAGAGTGCTAATTACTTGTTACACTTAAAATATCACTTACTGATGTCTTTGTCAACACCTAATCACACATTTTTCAAAATTTTAATAGATTGCTATACCAGTTTATAACTTTTTGAGAAAACTATACTTTATGAAAAACATCCTTATAGGCTATTTGTGATTGTGGGGTGGTGAATCATATTTTAGAAGGGTCCGCCCAGAGAATTGGCTATAGTCCTCCGTCACCCCGCTCCCGCTT
>CAMUFS010000226.1 GCA_947088195.1 uncultured Clostridia bacterium | reverse complement strand
TGCCAATAATCCGGGACCATCCTTTCTCTCAGGATATATTTTACAAAATGTGTTAAAGAATCGCTTCCTCGCCCCTCCATTTTTCCTCTCTGTCTATGGTGCCCCTCTTCTATATGCTGCCATTCTTCACCTTATCGGAAAAAGAAGGACAAAAAAAGAAGGAGGAATACCTCCTTTTTCACCGTTTCTTTCGTCTGAGGGACTGGATTTTGGAATATTAGATCATGCGATTATGAATGGCTTTGAGACTGTCACGCGCCTTGGCGGATACATTATCCTCTTCTCTATCCTGTCCGCTTTCTTAATAAAGCCAGAATGGATAAGCCTTCCAATTAAAACCTTATTACTATCTGTGGCAGAGATCACAACAGGAAGTCATTTTATTGGAAGCACAAATTTATTTCACACAGCTATCGAACAAGGCATGGCCATATGCGCCTGTATCTCTTTTGGCGGTTTGTCCGGCATCTTCCAGACAAAAAGTGTAACCCGCGGCACCTCGCTCTCCCTTCTGCCATACATAGAAAGCAAGCTGATTATCAGTCTTCTCTCCGCCCTCTTATATTTATGTATCTGCCTTTGCAGCCACTGAGCCAAATAAAAAGCCTACTCCGTCTCACTGTAGCCCTCTGCTTGTCCCGTCTCAGGAGGCAGCAGCTCATTCCTATTATTCTGAATCATGGTATAGGTGTCATTTAAAGACTTTGCAAAACCATCATACTTTATGCGTGCATCCTCTACCGTATTGACAAGAATACGCTGCATATTGGAAAGCATCTCATCGGTATACTGAATGGCACCCATGCGAATATTATTTGCATCCTCTGTGGCAGAATCCAGGATCTGCTGTGCCTGATTGGTTGCCTCCTGCACAATCTCATTTGCCTTCACAAAGGCTTGCTGCATAATCTCATGTTCATTGATAAGCTCGTTGGTCTGCACGGCAGTCTGCTGAAGCAGAGCGTCCGCATCCAACTTTGCTTTGTTTAAAATCTCGTCACGGTTTTTTATAATACTCTGGTACTTTTTTATCTCATCTGGTGTTTTCATGCGAAGCTCTGTTAAAAGCTCTAAAATCTCCTCTTTATTTACAATTATCTTTGTCGTAGAAAGTGGCTGAAACCTACATCCGTCTATGTATTGTTCTATTTGTTCAATTATCTCCTCAATTCTACTCATCAGTCTTTCCTCTCATATTTATCATACACATGTCTCATCACATGCTCCGGCACAAATTTCGATATATCGCCGCCCATCAGCGCAACCTCCTTCACCGTGCTGGAGCTTAGATAGGCGTACTGAAGCCTTGTCGTCAAAAAAACTGTATCCACGCTGGGATTTAACACCGAATTGGTCTGGGACATCAAAAGCTCATACTCAAAATCCGTGATCGCGCGCAGCCCGCGCACAATAATATCTGCCTCTGACTGCACTGCATAATCGACCAGCAATCCATCAAAGGCCTCCACTCTCACACGAGCCAAATGCTTTGTCGATTCCTTTAACATACTAACACGTTCTTCTACGGAAAACAATGGATTTTTTGAATTATTCCTCAACACACCCACAATCAACTCGTCCACAATCTTTAAGGAGCGCTCAATTACATCCAAATGCCCAAAGGTAACAGGATCAAAGCTTCCCGGATATACTGCCCGTCTCATTGTTCCCTCCCTTCTAACGCATTTTTCTTTGTGCGATATACATATACATGCTTGTTTGTCTTATATTCCTTTTCCTTTTCCACAGCAAAACCAAGCTCCTCGACAAAAGCAAAATCTGTTGTCAGGGAAGCCTCAATAATTATGGTGGTATCCTCGTCCAAAATATCGGAGGATGAAAGCGCCGCGAGCACATTTCTCTCCCACTTCATATTATATGGCGGGTCCATAAAAATTATGTCAAAAATTTTTCCTTTTCCACAAAGTTTTCGGATCGCCGTCACCGCATCGCACTCCATCACCACACTGTTTTCTTCTAGCTTAGTAAACTTTAGATTT
Organism: uncultured Clostridia bacterium; assembly: GCA_947088195.1. Taxonomy (GTDB): domain Bacteria; phylum Bacillota; class Clostridia; order Lachnospirales; family Lachnospiraceae; genus RGIG8607. The sequence continues at coordinate 3,243 of CAMUFS010000226.1, read as the reverse complement.
TCCCGGATGCAAAGCACCGCTGCCTTTTGATTCTCCACAAAGTATGCTTCCTTTGCTCCCCTGCTTAAAGCTTCTATCCCGATAGAGCCGCTCCCGCTAAAAAGATCAAGAAAAACAGAGCCTGCCACCTTGGTCTGAATCATATTAAACAATGTCTCCTTGATTCGATCGGTGGTTGGTCTGACATCCTTTCCCTCTAATGTTTTTAGTCTAAGCCTTCTGGCTGTTCCTGCTATCACCCGCATCATTATGTAAATCCTTTCTTTTTCTATTTCTAAATATAACTGCCATGCCAAGATTCTCTATGGGAATCTGGCATGGCAGCATGACAGGATAACCGTTTTCTGGTTATTTTCCAGACATTTGCTTTTCCTGTGCCTCGATCATTTTCTTGACCATATAACCACCCACCGATCCATTCTGGTAGGAAGTCAGATTTCCGTTGTAGCCTTGGCTGAGTGGCACGCCGATCTCGCCTGCTACCTCATATTTGAATTTGTTTAATGCTTCCTTTGCCTCCGGTACTGCCTTAGAAGAATTAGATGCCATAATAAACGCCTCCTTTTTAAAATCTGCCTTGCTGGTTACGTTCTTATTATGCTTCACAATTCCTTTTCTACACCCGGAGAGTATTTCATAATCTGTCAAATTTCTCCTGATTCCACCAGATCCTTATATGTGTTTGTCAACGGCTCAAAGCGAAAAGAAAAATTCTCATAAACCTTGTCCTCCAAAAAAGCAAGGCGATTATTCACATGTACTTTCACGGTGCTGGCATCAATATCAAGGAATTGAAACACCTGTTCCACAGTATAATAATTTAAAAATTCAATCACATCATTTTCTTTGATCTCATAATACCCTGACTCCAAAGCTCCGTTAATCTGCGCAAATTTTGGACATACCACATGCCTGTCATTGACCTCAAAGGAAATGCTTCCGCTGTATTCTGGCAAAGCCTCCACAGTGAGACTTGCTGGGCTGCCAAAAGTGGACTCACGAATTAAAATGCGGTCATTCTGTTTAATGGGAGCCTGAAGACTTGCCGCCTCATTATTAAGCAAAATCACAGCACCCTCACCCGGAAGTCCACGCACCACCCGCTGCCTGCCATTTACCGTAAAGACAAGATCCTTTCCCCGCCTTGGAAACAGTGCCTCATTTGGGAAATCTGCCTGTATCGCGGCATCCATCACAGTCAGCCTATCATTATCATATAATTTAATTCGCTCTCCATTAAAATATACAAAAATAAAACTATTTTTTTGATTATAAAAATTAAGACATATGCCAATCGGCGTTACAAGTAGAGAATCCTTCTTGATCTCCTGATTTAAAAACTCAATATTTCCCATAACCTCTGCACCGCGAAGCGCCACGCGCTCACGCGCAATATCAAGCTCCTTTGACAGAAGATCCGTAAATCCCTCCACCTTTCCGCCACCGCCCACAACAAACACAGCGCTCACGGATTTATCACCGTTCAACTCCTTAATTTTATCCGAGATGCCCGCCGCCATGCGGCTAAGATAAGGCTCTAATATCCGCAGCACCTCCTCTGGATCCACCTTGTGATACAGCCCCATAATATCCTGATACATAATGCCCTTGCGCTTTCCAGAGGCAAGCTTAATCTTCTCCGCGGTTGCAAAATCCACCAGATATTCCTTTACCAAAACCTCCGTAAGCTCATCTCCCGCCACTGGGATCATCCCATAAGCACTGATGCTCCCATCCTTGGTAATACAAATATCTGAGGTGCCTGCGCCGACATCGACAAGTGCTATGTTAAGCAGGCGAAATTGCTCTGGTATCGCAAGCTGAATTGCCGCAATCGGCTCCAAAGTCAAATTGGCCACCTCAAGCTCTGCGCCCTCCACAGCGGCATAGAGACTGTCAACAACCTCCTCCGGCAAAAAGGTTGCAAGCACATCGGCAGCAACCTTTCTCGCTTTATGCCCCTCCAAAAAATTCATATCATAATCATTGAGGTAATATTTTATCACTGTATATCCCACACAATAAAAATGAATGTTGGAGTCCTCCTTGCTCAGCTTATCATGTGCCTGCTCCACTCCTAACATATCCAGAGAATACACATGCTCGCTTGTGAGAAGCGTCTCCTCCTCAAACACTTGCTCCACATGCATGGTGACAGTTTTCAGCACACGCCCCGCCGCCGCGATACAAACCTCATGAAGCTCTCTCCCAAGCATTGCCTCAAGCTCTAATTTCACCTGATAAATGGTCTGAGAAACCTTGGCTATGTCATGAATCTGCCCATCAATCATCGCCCTTGTATCATGCTCCTTCATATACTGGGCTGCTACCTTAAACTTTTTATGATCCATAAAGCCGACGCTACCGACGACACTCCTTGTCCCGATATCCAGCCCAAATACCATATGATCGGGATATTTTCTGCGCTCTTCCATCAACATGCCTCCGTCTATATTATAAAAAATTGCATTGCCACCTTAAGCTGCTCCAAAGTCTCCTCAGGACTTTTGCTATTGTCAATCACCCTCTGACAATTTGCCCGAAACTCCTCATCCGAAAGCTGATTGCTCATAATGGCGCTGATCTTCTCATCAGAATATCTCCGTGCTCTCTTTAAGCGCTCCCTGCGCACAGGCTCCTCTGCATAGATATACCAGATCTCATCGCATATTTCGTCATAATGATCCTCGATAAGCAAAGCCGCCTCAACCACAATAATTCTCAATGGGTCCTCCAGCGAAATACAAGAAATCTCCCCGCGTATATACTCCTTCACCATCGGATGGACAATGCTATTTAATTTCTTAAGCTTTGCCGGATCAGAAAAAACAACCTCTGCTAACATTGCTCTGTCCAAGGAACCATCTGGAAAAATAAGTCCCTTCCCAAATTCATCAACTATGTGCTCATAGCAGCTATGCCCCGGTTCCATAAGCTGACGTGCAATCTCATCCGCAATCAAAACCGACGCTCCAAATTCCCGCTCCAACAGCGCAAGCACTGTGGATTTGCCCGCACCGATCCCACCTGTAATCCCTATAACCATAGAAGCCCTTCTTTCGTCTTGTATCTATCTTCTATTTAAATTTTATGTCTATTTTGTCTCAAACCAGCTTGCACCTGTATGCATATCAATCTCCAGTGCCACCTGAAGCTGTGCTGCACCCTGCATCTCCTCCGCAAGAATCTTCTTCACCTGCGCCATCTCCTCTTCCTTTGCCTCAATTAAAAGCTCATCATGAA
>CAMUFS010000225.1 GCA_947088195.1 uncultured Clostridia bacterium | reverse complement strand
TTTAGCATCCGCTACGTTTTGAACTAAGCGGGAGCGGGGTGACAGAGGACCATAGGCAATTCTCTGGGTGGACCTGTCTCGAACATGATTCTTCTATTACAAATAAGTGATAACTATATTTTGCATAAAATATAGCTTCCTGCAAGCAAATATAACAAGAAGATAAATAAAAGGGTGAATCAACCATGTTTAATCCAAGAAATCAATTTGAGCCATTTTCAACAAAAGTATGGCTGAGCTCCCCGACGATGCACGGGGAAGAGTTAAGATATATCGAAGATGCCTACAATACAAACTGGGTGTCAACGGTAGGGATGCATATCGATGAGGCAGAAAGATTAGTCTGTCAAAAAATAGGGTGTGGATATGCGGTTGCATTGTCTTCAGGGACGGCAGCGCTTCATATGGCGGTTAAATTAGCAGGTGTGAAGGCAGGAGATAGGGTCTTTTGTTCGGATATGACATTTAGCGCTACAGTGAATCCTGTGGTCTATGAAGGTGGTATTCCCATTTTTATTGATACGGAATATGATACATGGAATATGGAGCCGGAAGCACTAAGGAAAGCATTTCAGCTTTATCCTGATGTCAAATTTGTTGTTTTGGCCCATCTTTATGGGACGCCGGGCAAATTAGATGAGTTGAAGGAAATATGTGATCGGCATCATGCAATATTAATAGAAGATGCGGCAGAATCGCTTGGCGCTGTGTATAAAGGCAGACAGACAGGAGATTTTGGTACATATTGTGCAATATCTTTTAATGGAAATAAGATTATTACTGGTTCGTCTGGTGGAATGTTTCTGACAGACAGCAAGGAAGCGGCGGATAAGGTCCGCAAGTGGTCCACGCAGGCGCGGGAGGATGCGCCATGGTATCAGCATGAGGAGCTGGGGTACAACTATCGAATGAGCAATCTGATCGCCGGAGTGGTGAGAGGTCAATTTTTGCATTTGGAGGAGCATATTGCTCAAAAGAAAGCTATTTATAAAAGATATAAAGAAGGTTTTCGAGATTTGCCGGTTGCCATGAATCCATATGATGAGGAAAATTCTGAGCCAAATTTCTGGCTTTCTTGTTTGTCAATTAATCCAGAGGCAATGTGTAGACAGGTGAGAGGAGAACAGGAGGCTTTGTATATTAGCGAGACAGGCAAGAGCTGTCCCACAGAAATATTGCAGGCAATAAGCAGTATTTATGCGGAGGGGCGGCCTATCTGGAAGCCGATGCATATGCAGCCAATGTATCGAAACAATGGATTTGTGACCAGAGAGGGAGACGGAAGAGCAAAGACCAATGCATATATGCATGGTGATGGGATGGAAAAGGACGGAAAACCGTTTGACGTTAGTATGGATATTTTCAGCAGAGGGTTGTGTCTGCCAAGTGACAATAAAATGACGCCAGAACAGCAAAGGAGAATTATTGAGGTTGTCAAAGCATGTTTTGAGTAAAAAGAAAAGACAGAAAAAACATAAAATGGGTTGGTATGAAAGGTATCTGAAACGTCCGCAGGATTTCTGCTGTGCTCTTGTAGGGATTGTTGTACTTTTTCCTGTTATGTTGATCACAGCGTTGCTTGTTCGTATTAGGCTGGGGGCACCTGTGATTTTTAGACAAGAAAGACCGGGGCTTAATGGAAAAATTTTTATTTTATATAAGTTTCGTACCATGACAGACAAGAGAGATTTGGATGGAAATTTGTTGCCGGATGCTGTGCGTCTCACAGATTTTGGAAAATTTCTCCGTTTTACTTCACTGGATGAATTGCCAGAATTATTCAATATTTTAAGGGGAGATATGGCGGTGGTGGGACCACGCCCATTGCTTGTAAAATATCTGCCGCTTTACAATGAACATCAGGCGAGAAGGCATGAGGTTAGACCGGGCTTTACCGGGTATGCACAGGTGCATGGGAGAAATGCCATCAGTTGGGAAAAAAGGTTTGCGATGGATGTCTATTATGTTGATCATATTTCATTTTTTAGAGATTGGAGTATTGTTTTTCAAACAGTAAAAACGGTGATTAAGAAAGAGGGAATACATTCATGTAATTCAGTGACAATGGAGGAGTTTAAGGGAAATTCGGTATGAGAAAGGTAATTATTATAGGCGCTGGAGGACATGGGAAGGTTGTTGCAGATATCGTATATAAATGTGGTGACAGAATAGTCGGATTTTTAGATGACAATACTCATTTGCCGGATCGATTTATTGGGCTGCCCATTCTTGGTACAACAGACAGATATAGAGAGTATATGGATGATACTGAGTTTTTTATAGCGGTTGGGGATGGAAATGTAAGAGAGGCGATTGCAGAAAAATTATTAGGGGTGAGATGGTATACGGCGATCCATCCAACAGCAGTTATTTCTGATATTGGCACAAATAGGAGGCAGAAGCCTTCTATTGGGGAAGGAACAGTGATTATGGCAAATGCTGTGATAAATTCTGACAGCATAGTGGGGAGACAATGTATTGTCAACACAGGAGCGATTATAGAACATGACAGTGTAATAGAAGATTTTACACATATATCAGTAGGCACAAGGATAGCTGGAACGGTTCATATAGGTAGAAGAAGCTGGATCGGCATTGGTGCCAGTGTGAGCAATAATATTTATATCTGTGATAATTGCATTGTCGGCGCTGGTGCTGTGGTGGTCAGAAATATAGAGGAATCAGGAACTTATATTGGAATACCTGCAAAAAGAAGAGATGTGGAATGAGGCAATAGAAATGAAAAAGGCTTTGATTGTTGCCACAGTAGGTGGTTTTATAGCAAGCTTTGAATTAAGTGATGTAGAACTGTTGCAGAAAATGGGATATGAAGTACATGCAGCCTCTAATTTTTGTATGCTGCCAAGTACAAGGGAAAAAGAGAAATTAAGAGAGGCAAGGTTATTGTGCCATCAGATTGATTTTTCAAGAGATCCTTTTCAGGTCGAAAATATCAGGGCATACCATCAGCTCAAGACATTGTTTGCAAAGCATCATTTTGATATTGTACACTGTCATACACCTGTGGGAGGTACATTGGCACGTCTGTGTGCGGCAGCCTATCGAAAAAGGGGAACAAAGGTTATTTACACAGCACATGGATTTCATTTTTATAAAGGCGCGCCTATACAGAGCTGGCTTATCTATTATCCGATTGAAAAAATATTATCGTGTGTGACAGATCTTTTAATTACTATTAACAAAGAGGATTATGTTCTGGCGAAAAAAAAGATGTATGCAGAAAAAATAAAATATTTGCCGGGTATTGGCGTGGATGTAAAACAATTTTGTTCTGGAACCGTTGACATAAGCAAAAAGAGAAAAGAATTTGGATTATCAGATTCCGATATCATTCTATTGTCAGTAGGTGAGCTGAGTAAACGGAAAAATCACGAGGTTGTGATACGAGCGATTCAAAAATTAAATAATCCTCAGATAAAATATTTGTTATGTGGCTGTGGGGCACTGAGGGAGAGACTTGAGAAAATTTCAGAGGAATTGGGAGTAAAAGAGCAGATTTTATTTTTAGGCTATCGCAACGATATAGCAGATATTTGCCAGAGTGCAGATTTATTTGTATTGCCGTCCAGACAGGAAGGGCTTCCAATGGCTTTGATGGAGGCGATCGCCTGTAATTTGCCAGCGGCATGTTCAGACATACGCGGGAACAGAGATCTGCTGACGGAGTATTTATTTCGCCCGGATGATGTGGATCATGTTAAAGAGGTATTGGAAAAAGCTATAGATGATATTTTGCACAATCGCTATAAGGTCGATTATCATTTAATTTTAAAAAAGATTAATTTAATTCATATTAAAAAACGGATGAAAAAGTTATATGAGGAATTGTTATGGCAGTGACAGAAAAGAATCCCATACGTGTCTTACATATTATTAATGGAATTGGGACTGGCGGGGCGGAAAAGGATATAATGAGTTGGTATCGAAGCATGGATACACGGCAGATTCAATTTGATTTTTTAATACGCTCCGATCAAAGATATTATGAACCTCAGATTAACCAGCTAGGTGGGAAGGTATATCAAGTATCTCCCTTTCCCAAAAAAATTATCAAAAATATAAAAGACACAGAAAGATTTTTTAAGACACATAAGGAATATCAAATTATTCATGTACATGGAAATACCTTATTGTACATAATACCATTAATACTTGCTAAAAAATATAAAATTAAATGCAGAATTATGCATATACACAGCACAAAGGCATATTCGCCACTCAGTGCTCTATGTCATTATTTTAATCGCTTATTAGTAAATAGATATGCGACTGAAAAAATAGCATGTTCTCGTCAGGCAGGGATTTTCGGTTTTGGGCAAAACAGTAAATTTATTATAGTAAAAAATGGCGTGAATTTACCGGAGTATTGTAATTTTACAAAAGAGAAAAAAGAAATGTATGAAAGAGAATTTAGAACAAATGCCAATATAATAAAAATTGGACATGTTGGTAAATTTCTTCCTGTGAAAAATCACAAATTTCTTATTGATGTCTTTTATGAATTTCACAAAAAGCATCCCTCAAAGCTTTTTTTGGTGGGAATGGGTCCAAAACGTTCTGAAATAGAAAAGAGAATACAAAGGTATGGCTTGGAGAAGGATGTTATTTTTCTGGGAGAACGATCGGATGTGCCATGCCTTCTTCATTATTTTGACATTATGCTTTTTCCCTCTTTATATGAAGGAGTACCTCTTGTTCCCATTGAAGCTCAGGCAGCTTCCCTAAGGGCAATTATCTCGGACTGTATAACGGACGAAGTGTGTATCACACCATATATTAAAAAATTATCATTGAGACAATCACCGGCAGTCTGGGCGAGAGAAACAAAGAGATTTTTGAAAAAGGACATAAAAGCAGATACCATAGAGGTATTGCGACAGCATGGTTATGATATAACAGATATTGCATTATTTCTTCGTGAGTTTTATATAAAAATGGCAAGCTCTGGGATACGGTGAGGTAATTACATTGAAATATAATAATATATTGATGCTTTGGCCGTCAAAAAGGGAATATTGGGGACGAGAAATTGCAAAGAAGGATTTGATACATATTGATGCAACTTATATTAGGCAGGGACTTGTCGGAAATATTTTGAGAAAAACAGCAATTAAATGTGGAATCGGATTTTCGCTGTTTTTTGAAAAATGGAAAAATCAGATTGATACATATGATTTGATTATTGTTCAGGCAAATGAGATTACAGCGGATATTCCAAAGTGG
>CAMUFS010000224.1 GCA_947088195.1 uncultured Clostridia bacterium | reverse complement strand
GAACCTATTGAAAAACGTCGGCGCTTGGCGAGGTTTCTCACGAGCTTAGCGTCCGTTACGTTTTTCACTAAGCGGGAGCGCGGTGACGGAGGATTATAGGCAGTTCTCTGAGCGGACCTTTCTCGAACATGATTCAATAATTTTCTACATAGAATAAACAATTCAACAGTTTTTACATCTGCTAAAATTTCATATAGATTGTAAAATGTACTTGAATTTTCGGATAGAGTGATATAGAATTAAAATTGGCAGAATTTTTACATTATTATTAAAATGGAGGGCTGAATCATGAGTACAACAGCACAGACATCAGCGAAGCGCAGAATAGATGCGCTGCTTGATGACAGTAGTTTTGTTGAAATCGGCGGATATGTGACTGCCAGAAATACAGATTTCAACATGCAAAAAAAAGATACGCCTGCAGATGGCGTCATTACCGGATATGGTGTGATTGATGGTAATCTTGTGTATGTATACAGCCAAGATGTAACTGTAATGAATGGTTCTATCGGTGAGATGCATGCAAAGAAGATTGCGAATGTATACAAGATGGCGATGAAGGTGGGAGCTCCTGTAATTGGACTTTTGGATTGTTCTGGGCTCCGCTTGCAGGAGGCTACAGATGCATTGAATGGCTTTGGGGAGATATATATGGCTCAGGCAATGGCATCTGGTGTGATTCCGCAGCTTGCAGCGATCTTTGGCGTGTGTGGCGGCGGTATGGCAGTGGCTTCTGCACTGTCTGATTTTACATTTATGGAGGAGAAAAAGGCAAAGCTTTTTGTCAATTCCCCGAATACATTAGAAGGCAATTATACAGAGAAGAATGATACATCCTCCGCAAAGTTTGCAGCCAGCCAGTCTGGCATTGCCGATCTAGTTGGAGATGAAGATACAATCCTTGCAAAGATAAGAGAGCTTGTGACAATTCTTCCTGCTAATAATGAGGATGATCTGTCTTATACAGAATGTACGGACGATTTGAATCGTGTCTGCACTGGACTTGAAAATGGAGCGGAAGATGCAGGTTATGTATTGTCCTCCATCTCTGACAATGGCTTTTTCTATGAGGTAAAGTCTGGCTATGAGAAAAATATGGTGACAGGCTTTATCCGTCTAAATGGAAATACAGTGGGAGCAGTGGCAAACCGCAGCGAGATTTTGGGAGAGGATGGAGAAGCGGCGGAAAGCTTTGATTCTGCACTGACGGCAGATGGCTGCGAGAAGGCAGCTAGATTTGTGAGCTTCTGCGATTCTTTTAATATTCCTATCTTATCTCTCACAAATGTAAAGGGTTATGCGGCAACTGTGAATGAGGAGAAAAAGCTTGCAAAGGCAGTGGCAAAGCTTACTTATGCGTTTGCGAGTGCGACAGTTCCCAAGGTGTCTGTTGTGATGGGAGAAGCGCTTGGAAGTGCTTATTTGACCATGAATAGCAAATCCATCGGTGCAGATATTGTCTATGCGTGGCCAGAGGCTTCTATTGGTATGATGGATGCAGATGCAGCGGCAAGAATTATGTATGCAGATGAGATTAAGACGGCAGACAATGCGAATGCCTTAATCGCTGAGAAGGCAGCCGAGTATGCAAAGCTTCAGTCCAGCACAGAGGCGGCTGCGAGAAGGGGCTATGTGGATGACATTATCGAGGCTCAGGATACCAGAAAATATGTGATTGGCGCTTATGAGATGTTATTTACCAAGAGAGAAGACAGACCAGATAAGAAGCATGGCTGTGTATAGGAGGTAAAAGTATGTTAATATCCGCTGTTGATATAGGAAAGGCATTATTAAATACTATTATGGGTATGGGAACGGTGTTTGTTGTCTTGATTTTTATATCTTGGATTATTGGCTTATTTAAGTATTTGAATAAGCCGCAGAAGCAAGAGGTAAAAAGAGAGCCAGAACCAGTTGTTGATAATGCTGTGGCACAGATGGAGGAAGCGGAGGAGCTTGCGGATGATTCTGAGCTTGTGGCTGTTATTACAGCGGCAATCGCAGCCTATGAGGGTGCGTCAGGAGCTTCTAACAGTGGCTTCCATGTAAGAAGCATTAAGAGAGCGAGAAGATAATTTATTAAGGAGGATTTTATCAATGAAAAATTATACAATCACCGTAAATGGAACGGCATATGATGTAACTGTAGAAGAGGGCGGACAGGGAAGTGCGCCAGTAAGTGCTCCCGTGGCTGCACCAAGACCAGCGGCTCCTAAGGCAGCTCCAAAGCAGACAGCACCATCAGGCGCACAGGGCGCAGTGAAGGTGAATGCTCCAATGCCGGGCAAGATCCTCAATATCAAGGCAAATGCAGGTCAGGCTGTGAAGAAGGGTGAGGTTCTTCTGATTCTTGAGGCGATGAAGATGGAGAACGAGATTGTTGCAACTTCCGATGGAACAATCGCAAGTATAAATGTAACTGTAGGACAATCTGTTGAAGCTGGTGATGTATTAGCTACGTTAAACTAGATTCCCTATGTTTCGGATAAAATACATGGGAGGTTAAGACATGACTTATGTAATTGAGACAATGAGCAACCTGATACATCAGTCGGCTTTTTTCAATTTGACATGGGGAAATTACCTGATGGTCGCTGTGGCATGTTTCTTTTTGTACCTAGCAATAAAGAAAGAATACGAGCCGCTTCTTTTGGTTCCAATCGCTTTTGGTATGCTTTTGGTAAATCTGTACCCTGATATTATGAAGACGATTGAGGATTCAGAAAATGGAGTCGGTGGTTTGCTACATTATTTTTATCTGTTAGATGAATGGAGTATTCTGCCTTCACTTATTTTCCTTGGTGTAGGTGCGATGACGGACTTTGGTCCGCTGATTGCAAATCCCAAAAGTTTTCTTTTGGGTGCATCAGCGCAGCTTGGTATTTTTGCCGCTTATCTGATGGCGATGGCGATGGGCTTTAATGATAAAGCAGCAGCAGCAATTTCCATTATTGGAGGAGCGGATGGACCTACCTCCATCTTCCTTGCTGGTAAGCTTGGACAGACGGATTATATGGGCCCGATCGCTGTGGCAGCATATTCTTATATGTCATTGGTTCCGATTATTCAGCCTCCGATTATGAAGGCGTTGACAACAGAAGAGGAACGCAAGATTAAGATGGATCAGTTAAGACCAGTTTCGAAGCTGGAGAAGATTTTATTCCCGATTATTATCACAATCGTGGTTGTATTAATTTTGCCGTCTACAGCACCTCTTGTTGGTATGCTGATGCTTGGAAATCTGTTCCGTGAATGTGGTGTGGTAAAGCAGCTTACAGAAACAGCTTCCAATGCATTGATGTATATTGTTGTTATTATTCTTGGTACTTCTGTGGGTGCCACAACAAGCGCAGAAGCTTTCTTAAAACTGGATACCATCAAGATTGTAGCACTTGGTTTGATCGCATTTGCCTTTGGTACGGCAGGTGGTGTGTTATTTGGAAAACTGATGTGCAAGATAAGCGGTGGCAAGATCAATCCATTAATTGGTTCGGCGGGTGTGTCAGCCGTTCCTATGGCAGCGCGAGTATCCCAGAAGGTCGGCTCGCAGGCAGATCCGACGAATTTCTTGTTAATGCATGCGATGGGACCTAATGTGGCGGGCGTTATCGGCACAGCCGTGGCGGCAGGTACCTTTATGGCTATGTTCGGAGTAAAGTAAAATAAGTATTTATGCATAAGGTATAAGAATGTTAGCCGTGTTACGGCAGAATGGAGGAAACAACAAACAATGGCAGAAAAGGAAAAGGCAAAAAAACCGTTAAAAATAACAGAGACTGTCCTGCGTGATGCACATCAGTCCTTGATTGCAACACGTATGACAACAGAGCAGATGCTTCCTATTATTGATAAAATGGATAAGGTAGGCTATCACTCCGTAGAGTGCTGGGGTGGTGCGACCTTTGATGCCAGCCTTCGTTTCCTAAAGGAAGATCCTTGGATGAGGCTGCGCAAATTAAGAGATGGATTTAAGAAGACAAAGCTTCAGATGTTATTTAGAGGACAAAATATTCTTGGATACAATCATTATTCAGATGATGTGGTAGAATATTTTGTACAGAAGTCGATTGCAAATGGAATTGATATTATCCGTATTTTTGATTGCTTTAACGATCTTCGCAATTTGCAGACAGCGGTGAAGGCTGCCAACAAAGAAAAAGGACATGCGCAGATTGCGCTTTCTTATACACTTGGCGATGCCTATACATTGGATTACTGGAAAGAGACAGCGAGAAGAATTGAGGAGATGGGCGCAGATTCCATCTGTATCAAGGATATGGCAGGGCTTTTGGTTCCATATGAGGCTACTAGATTAGTAGAGGCATTAAAGGCTGGAACAAAGCTTCCGATTCAGATGCACACTCACTATACATCAGGTGTTGCTTCCATGACTTACTTGAAATCTGTGGAGGCAGGCGCAGATGTGATTGACACAGCGATGAGTCCATTTTCCATGGGAACGAGCCAACCAGCGACAGAGGTTATGGTGGAGACCTTTAAAGGCACAGAATATGATACAGGATTGGATCAGAACCTTCTTGCCGAGATTGCAGATTATTTCCGTCCAATGCAGGAAGAGGCATTAAAGAGTGGATTGTTGAATCCAAAGGTTATGGGCGTCAATATCAAGACTCTGTTGTATCAGGTACCGGGTGGTATGTTGTCCAATTTGGTGTCTCAGCTTAAGGATGCAAAGGCAGAGGATAAGTACTATCAAGTATTGGAGGAGATTCCGAAGGTTCGCACAGACTTTGGTGAGCCACCTCTTGTTACGCCTTCCTCACAGATTGTGGGTACACAGGCGGTATTAAATGTTCTTCAGGGTGAGCGTTATAAGATGGTGACAAAGGAATCCAAGAAGGTTCTTGCCGGTGAATTTGGACAGACAATTAAGCCGTTTAATGCAGAGGTACAGAAGAAGGCGATCGGTGATGTAAAACCAATTACATGTCGTCCTGCTGACCTTATCGAGCCTCAGCTTGATAAGTTTAGAAAGGAATGTGCAGAGTGGATGGAGCAGGAGGAGGATGTATTGTCCTATGCACTGTTCCCACAGGTTGCCACAGATTTCTTTAAATATAGAGCAGCACAGAAAACAAAGGTGGACTCTGCTGTGGCGGATAAAGAAAATAAAGCATATCCTGTTTAAACAGGATAAAATGGAGGGACATCGGGAAAGTGGATGTCCTTCTATTTATTATGAATTTTATCAGATGTACACTGGTGCATAATATACAAAAATAGAGGAATAAAATTATAAAATATGTCAATTTACAAAAATGAAAATAACATATATTATGTAACTA
>CAMUFS010000223.1 GCA_947088195.1 uncultured Clostridia bacterium | reverse complement strand
AGCTGACGGGTGCCCAGCGCGCGAGTAGGTGAGAAAAGCATCCCCTACTCGATTGTATATCATATGTGAAGAGGGATGGGAAAATGAAGAGCATCGGTTTTATTGGTATGGGAAATATGGGAAGTGCCATGCTTCGTGGGCTTCTCAAGGTTTTTGAGCCAGAGGAAATTGTATTTTCCAGGAAAGACAAAGAAAAGGGAAAAGAGCTGAGTGAGTGCACTAAGGTAGCTTTTGTGGAGAGCAATCAGGCATGTGCCAGTATGGTAAAATATTTGATTCTTGCGGTAAAGCCTCAGTTTTTTAAGGAAATATTGGATGAGATATGTCCTGTGCTGCGAGAGGAACAGATTTTGATCTCGATCGCTGCGGGGGTGAGTATTCAAGATGTAAAGAAATCTGTTGGAGAGAAAATACGTGTGATTCGTGCTATGCCAAATACACCTGCCCTGTTAGGCGAGGGTATGACAGGTGTGTGCTATGACAATTCAGATTACACAGAGGGAGAAAATAGTGTGATCCGTCATATGTTTGAGTCATTTGGGCGCATGGAGCTTATCAAGGAAGAATTGATGAATACCGTTATCTGTGTGAGTGGGAGCTCTCCAGCTTATGTTTATCTATTTATTGAGGCCTTGGCAGACGGCGCGGTAAAATATGGGATGTCCAGACAGACGGCCTATGAGATGGCGGCTCAGACAGTGCTTGGCGCTGCAAAAATGGTGCTTGAGACAAAAGAGCATCCCGGTGCATTAAAGGACAAGGTATGTTCTCCGGGAGGCACAACAATCGCCGGAGTGGCAGCACTTGAGGAGTATGGATTTCGAAATGCGGTGTTGAAGGCATGTGACAGTTGTTATGAAAAAGCAGAGAATATGGGAAAAAAGAAGGAGGAAATGTAGATGGAAATGGCAGAGCGTCTAGAAAGAACCTTGGTGAAGCATGGGGCAATTATCGATTTGTATGATGATACCATTAAAACTCAGGCAGGAAATATTGTGCACTATGATTTTATTGGCCATAAAGGTGCTGCTGCCGTTCTTCCCGTTCGAAGTGATGGAAAGATTTTGATGGTAAAACAATACAGAAACGCAGTGGATCGATTGACTCTGGAGATTCCGGCGGGCGGAAAGAACGGGGCAGAAGAACCTCCTTATAATTGTGCGATGCGGGAGTTAGAAGAAGAGACAGGATATAAAACAGATAAGCTTGAGCCATTAATTGAAATTTATACAACTTTTGCATTTTGCAATGAGAAAATTTCTATCTTTGTGGCCGAAAATTTAATTCCTTCTCATCAGTATTTGGATGAAGATGAGTTTATAGATGTGGAGGCATTTTCTGTAGAAGAGCTTACAGAGATGATTCTAAATGGAACTATTATGGATGGCAAGACGATTTCAGCCATTCTTGCCTATAAGGAAAAGTACAGAAAATAGCATGTTTCTCTCAGATAAGGCATATATTGTTTTAGCACTGGAGGAATGTGTATGAAGCCTATGCTGCGACAATATCGCTATTATCAGATGTCATTTACAAAAGAAGGTAGGATGTCGGTTGCCTTTTTTGTTGGGCTTCTTGCAGGGACCTTCTTTTTTAATATGTGGGGAAAAAATTATATGGAGGAGCTTCTGCTCTATAAAGGTCTTTTAATGGGAAGATATGAGGCAGGAGCATTGGCAGGGCTAAGCCTGTGTCTGTATATTTTAAGCAAAAGGGGGAAGCGCTTCTTTCTTCTGCTTTGCATGGAGCTGACAGAATTTTGCGTGACAGGAAGAATGTTGTATGCCTTGTATTATGGTTTTTGTGCAGGAGTCTGTGCTTCTTCTTTTGTTTTTCAATATGGCTTTGTGGGAGCAGGATATTTTCTCCTTTTTCTTTTTCCCCATTATGCTGCCTATGCAATAATGTGGCAGGTGTTAAATCAGACAGAACGTTTTAAAAAGACATACAGCAGGATTTTTTTGACGGTGGTTCTATTTGTGATTGGTGTTTTGTTGGAAGGATATATTCACGCTGGGCTTTTACAGCATCTGTTAAGTGCAATAGAAGCATAGTGATAAAGGAAAAAGCATTTGCATTTCAGCAAAAAACTTTATATAATTAGAGGTATGTTGACAATAGGTGACAGGGGCAAGAAAGTATGGAAACAGTGATAAATGAATTTATTCAGTATATTCATGAGGTAAAACATACCTCGGCAAATACAGAGGTTTCTTATCAGAGAGATCTGGTTAAGCTGGAGAGCTATATGAGGGAACAGGGCAAATATGCCCTGACAAAGGTGAATGAGACAAGCTTAAATTCGTACATGCTTTATCTGGAGAAAAAGGGAAGAGCACCTTCTTCAATCTCCAGAAATATTGCGTCGATCAAGGCATTTTATTCTTATTTGTGGAAGCGTGGCATAATTGATCAGGACCCCTCAGAGAATCTGAAGGCGCCAAAGGTGGAGAAGAAGATCCCTGATATTTTAACAGTGGAGGAGATCGATCTTTTGCTAAAGCAGCCGGAGGGAGGAAGTGCAAAGGAGCTTCGTGACAGGGCGATGTTAGAGCTTTTGTATGCGACTGGGATACGGGTGTCAGAGCTTATAGGACTAAAGCTTTCGGATATTAATTTTCCATACAGCTACATTCGCTGTATTATACATGGCAAAGAGAGGATTATTCCATTTGGTGGCAAGGCACAGGTGGCAATGGAGAATTATCTGTCCTCCGCAAGAAAGCAGCTTTTAAAGAATGAGGATTCGGATTTACTTTTTGTGAATTGTTCGGGCAGAGCGATGAGCCGGCAGGGCTTCTGGAAGCTTATTAAACAATATGGGATTAAGGCAGGGATTGAGAAAGAGATCACACCACATACACTTAGACATTCCTTTGCCACGCATTTGGTGGAAAATGGAGCGGATTTGCGTGCAGTACAGGAAATGCTTGGACATTCTGATATTTCGACAACACAGATATATCGAAGTAAGGCACTTAGGGATGTCTATGCAAAAGCACATCCTCGCGGATAAGAGAATGTCTGTTTATAAACAACAGGTATTTTAGTTTAGAACATTAAAGAATAAAATATAAATGGAGGCTAAAGATGGGATTTGAATTTGAAAAGCATCTTCCGGCGCCGGAGCAGATAAGAACAGAATTTCCGCTTCCGCCAGAGCTTGTGAAGATAAAGGAAGAGCGGGATAAGGAAATTAAGAAAGTGATTACGGGAGAGTCCAAGAAAATGCTTGCCATTATTGGACCATGCTCCGCAGATAATGAAGAAGCTGTCTGTGATTATGTCTGCCGTGTGGCAAGGGTTCAGGAGGAGATTAGGGACAAGGTTATTGTTATCCCAAGAATCTATACCAATAAGCCAAGGACGACGGGGGAGGGCTATAAAGGGATGCTTCACCAGCCTGATCCAGAAAAAAAACCAGATCTTTTGGCAGGTTTAATTGCGATCCGCAAGATGCACATTCGTGCGATGAAAGAGACGGGGCTTACTGCGGCGGATGAAATGTTATATCCAGAAAATTGGCGGTATTTTATGGATATTTTATCTTATGTGGCGATTGGGGCGAGATCCGTGGAGAACCAGCAGCATCGCCTTACAGTCAGCGGCATGGATGTGCCAGCAGGCATGAAGAATCCGACAAGCGGGGATTTTTCTGTTATGCTTAATTCTGTTCAGGCAGCACAGTCAGGCCATTCTTTTATCTATCGAGGATGGGCGGTGCACACGGACGGAAATCCACTTGCCCATACTGTGCTTCGTGGCGCTGTCAATAAACATGGACAATGCCAGCCAAACTATCATTATGAAGATCTCATTCGATTGCATGAGATGTATCAGCTTAAGAATTATCAAAATCCAGCCGTGATTGTGGATGCAAATCATTCAAATTCGAACAAGCAATTTAAGGAGCAGATAAGAATTGTAAAGGAAGTTCTGCACAGTCGCAGACATTCTGCGGATATTGAAAAGTTAGTGAAGGGCGTGATGGTGGAAAGCTATATCGAGGAAGGCAGCCAGCCGGTGGGCGAACATGTCTATGGCAAGTCAATCACTGACCCATGTCTTGGATGGGAAGATTCCAAAAAGCTTCTTTACACAATAGCAGAAATGGCATAATACAATTTGATACTTATATATAAAGGAAAAGAGGGTAGAACAGCTATTGAGTTAGCTGCTCTATCCTGTTTTTTATGCACATGGGCACCCAAAGGAGTATTGTCAGCGAAGCTGACGGGTGCCCAGCGCGCGAGTAGGTGAGAAAAGCATCCCCTACTCGATTTGAAATATTTCTTAAATCCTCTTGTTTTAGAATGACAAATGAAAACACAAATTGTCAAGAAAAATAATTCTTTTTTGGCTATAATAATAATCGAAGGAGATGATGATATGGAATGGATTGAAATAATTTCCGACGCTGTGGAAACGATTGAGAATAATTTGGAGAAGGAGATTTCAGCCACTTCTTTAGCTGAAAAATATTATATTTCTACCTTTTATTTTCAAAAAATGTTTTCGCTTATCTGTAATTGTACAGTGGGTGAATACATAAGGAACAGGCGCCTGAGCACAGCGGCACAGGAAATTATAAACACAAAAGAATCAATACTTAATATTGCTTTGAAATTTGGCTATGAAACAAACGAGAGTTTTACAAGAGCATTTTCACGTTTCCATGGCTGCACACCTGATCAAGTGCGGAAAAAGCAAATAAGCCTAAAATCATTTCCTCGCATATCACCTATAAAAAATTTAACGGGAGGAGAATTTATAATGAGTAAGTTGAATGAACGCGGTTACGTGGTAAAAGAAGCAGGAGCAGTATATTACACACAGAATATGGACAAAACGCTTGATTGGTTTAAAAATGTTCTTGGCTGGTATGGACAGATTGACGAGCGCAATGAAAATGATGAGGGATGCTATGGTTGTGTAAGCCATATTCCTATTGAAATGGAAGCGCTGCATATTGTCCCTTTTGCGGGAATCCATATGTTTAAGGGTGAGCCGATTGAAAGAATAATAGGATTTATGCAGGTACAGGGGTTAGAAAAATTGCATATAAATGCTGTAAATAACGGTTGGAAGGATATAAGCGAAATAAAGGCCGAGCCTTGGGGAGCGAAATCCTGCACTGTAAAAACAATAGATGGTAGTTTCTTAAAATTCTTTGAAATAACAGCATAGCGAATAATTGTTTGCTCTAAAGAGTAGGAAATAGACTTTTGCGCTTTCCTTTCTCTAATAAATTTTTAATGATAAATAGCAGATAATATACTTTATACAAAACATAGCATCTTATTATTTTCGAAAGAGGTCCGCAGAACCAAATCATTGGTATCCTCCGTCAC
>CAMUFS010000222.1 GCA_947088195.1 uncultured Clostridia bacterium | reverse complement strand
CTGCTCAAGGCTTAAAAAGACATTTGGCTGGAAACCAGTTTGGAGAATTGAAAAAGCGGTGGAAAAAACAGTAGAATGGGCAAAATGTCATCAAAGAGGAGAAAATATTCCATTATGTATGGAAAGGCAGATAGAAGAGTTTATCAGTGAAACAATGGTAGAAAGGGTGAAATAAAAAGTTATGTTTGAAAATATGTCAGAGTCTCAGGCACGGGAGGAAATTCTTGCCGCCACACGTGAATACTGCAAAAAATATCACAAGAAAAAGGAATACAAGGAGGGCGATCGCATCCCATATGCATCTCGTGTCTATGATGAGGAAGAGATGGCGAATCTGGTGGACAGCTCTCTGGAGTTTTGGCTGACATCAGGAAGATACACGGAGCAGTTTGAGGAAGCGTTTGCCAAGTATCTTGGCGTGCAATTCTGCTCAGTGGTAAATTCTGGCTCGTCCGCAAACCTTGCCGCATTTATGGCGCTGACTTCCCCGCTTTTAGGCGACAGAAGAGTAAAAAGAGGAGATGAAGTGATCACAGTGGCAGCGGGCTTTCCGACAACGGTGGCGCCTATTATTCAATATGGTGCCGTTCCTGTATTTGTCGATGTGACAATTCCGCAGTATAATATTGACGTCTCTATGCTGGAGCGTGCGTATTCAGATAAGACAAAAGCGGTGATGCTTGCCCATACATTGGGAAATCCTTTTGACTTAAAAGCGGTCAAACAATTCTGTGATAAGCATAAGCTGTGGCTGGTGGAGGATAATTGTGATGCTCTTGGAAGCAGCTATCAGATAGATGGACAGGAGCGGCTGACAGGAACCATAGGGGATATTGGAACCTCTAGCTTCTATCCGCCGCATCATATGACAATGGGAGAGGGGGGCGCAGTCTACACGAATAATCCACTCTTTCATAAAATAATTCGTTCTTTCCGAGATTGGGGAAGAGATTGTGCATGTCCATCGGGGAGAGACAATTTGTGCGGACACCGTTTTGACAAGCAATATGGTGAGCTGCCGCTTGGATATGACCACAAATATGTCTATTCTCATTTTGGCTATAATTTAAAGGCGACAGATATGCAGGCTGCCATAGGCTGTGCACAGCTTAAGAAGTTTCCATCCTTTGTGGAGAGAAGGCGCCATAATTTTGATTATCTCTATGCTATCGTTAAGCGTGCGGAGGACAAGCTGATTCTGCCAGAGGCATGTGATGGATCTAAGCCAAGCTGGTTTGGGTTTATGCTAACCTGTAAGGAAGGTGTGGACAGGAATCAGGTGGTGCCATATATAGAAGAAAAAGGAGTGCAGACACGTATGCTTTTTGCCGGAAATCTGGTAAAGCATCCGTGCTTTGACGAGATGAGAAAAGAGCAGAAGGGCTATCGAATTGTGGGAGATCTGACCAATACAGACCGCATTATGCAGGATACCTTCTGGGTGGGCTTATATCCGGGCATGACAGACGAGATGCTTGCCTATATGGGAAAGACAATCTGTGAGGCAGTTGGTATATAGAAGGAAAAAAGCTTTTCTTGATAAAAGGGAGAGGCAGGGTCAAAGAGATGGAGACACGAATTAAGCAGGTTCAGGCGGCAAATTTAAAAGTGCTAAAAACTGTGGATCGCATATGTAGAAAACATGGCATTCATTATCTTCTGGATGCCGGAACCTTAATAGGGGCAGTGCGTCATAAAGGATTTATCCCGTGGGATGATGATGTGGATATTGCTTTCTTGCGGAAGGATTATGAGCATTTTATCAAGGTGGCTAAAAAAGAACTGCCAGAGGGAATCCATCTTTGGTTTCCCTCCGATTTTGCAGATACAGAGGTATTTTATGATTTTACGCCGAAACTTATCTATGAAAACAGCAGAAAAAAGCTTCCTGATAAGGATACTGCGTTCTATAAAGAAGAATTAAATCATATCTGTGTAGATATATTTATTCTCGATGAGATTTCAGAAAATGCATTTTCCAGAAAGCTGCAGATTCTTCTTAATAAAATAATCTATGGCATGGCGATGGGACACCGCCGAAAGCTGGATTTTTCAAAATATAGTTTTTTGCAAAAGCTTCAAGTGGTACTGCTTGCCGGAATAGGAAGTAGCATAGATATGAAAACCTTGATAAGGTGGGAGCGAAAGGCAGCGCTAAGACAGAGAAAAGGGAAGAGCCATCTTTTGTACTATAGTAATTATCAGCCAGACTATGTGCATATGATTGTTCCAAGGGAGGGCTCGGAGCAGGTTTTGGAAGTGCCGTTTGAGGATATGACAGCGATGATACCCAAGGGATATGACAGGGTGCTCACAGTGGTATATGGAGATTATATGACGTTGCCGCCAGAGGAAAAACGCAGGGCTACTCATGGAGAGCTTGATGCGGAGGGATTTTTTGTGAAATAAAAATTTATATGGCAAAATGTAAAATATACATTGGGTATATTGGGAGTTTCTGGAATTTGGAAAGAAAAATGTAAGAAAATTGCAATCTTAATGATATTGCATATAAGATACACCACATGTTACAATTCTTTCAGGATGTGTGAAAGTAGGAGAAACAGGCATGGCAGTTGTAGCAAGGATGGTGAAAAAATGAAAACAAATAAAAAGCTGCTGCTTATTATGTGCCTTTCTATAGTATGGATGTTTTCAACCGTATTTGCTTCTCAGGCGGCGGAGGACAGAAAAAATGGATGGTATTACGAGGTGGTGGAGTCTTCAGGAAGAGAAGGCTATAGATATTATATTGATGGGGAGCTTAAGGTTTTAAGCTGGAGATATAATACGGAGACAGGTGCATATTACTATCTGGATGCTGAGGGAATTATGACAACTGGATGGGGGGAAGGATATGCCGAAGGTTATTATTTTGATTCTAATGGCGTGATGGTGACAGGCTGGCATTATTTAATGGCGGCACCTTCTGAGATACCATATAGCACTGTGCGCATGACGACAAATATGGTTGAGGCAAGCTCACCCACGGAGGAAGCAGAATATAGCGGCTGGTACTTCTTTAAATCAGATGGCACAATGGCAGTCGGCTGGGAGAAGATTGACAGAAACTGGTTTTATTTTGCCGATTCTGATATGCCTAATTTCTGCAAAGGACAGATGGTACGCGGAAAAGTCAGCCTTGAAGGAAATCAGTATTATTTTGACGAGGAAGACGGAAAGATGCACACCGGCTTTGTGGAGTATGGCGGTGATATGTATTATTACTCATCGGTTGGCATGATGAAGAAAAATGCATGGATAAAGGTTGGGGGCAATAAGTATTATGCAGATGTGGATGGTAAGCTGTACGCAGGTAAGGGAAGCTCTTATTTGGTGAAGAGGATTGACGGCGAGGTATACGCATTTGATAGTGATGCAAGGATGGTTAAGGGAAAGGCGCTTTATTATGTGGATGATAAATGGACCTCTGCAAAACCGTCACAGCCGGGTGATTATTCTGTGTATATATTTTCTTCTACAGGGAAAGGAACAGCAGATAGCTACATAGTAAAATAGTAAAAATGAGACTGATAAGACATCAGAGTATACAAAAGCAGGCTAGTTATGTAGGCTTTACTGGAAGATAATTAAGTAAAGCCTACATAACTAGCCTGTTATTTGATAGGTTTTGTATTGTATGTAGTAAATTTTCTTTAATATTTGTAAATGGGTGGGTACATAAGAAAAATGTAAGAAAATTAGGCGTTATCGTCTATTGAAATATTTAGATACTGGTGATACAATGCAGATATGTCAACAAATGGAAAAAGGAAGGAGAACAGAATGAAAAGATCAGTTAAGTATATGACGGTAGCGGCTGCCGTTGTCATGGTGATGGGAAGCTTCAGTGTTGTATATGCAGAAGAGAAGTGTCCTAATTGCGGGTATTTATTGACTGGAAGCGCTAATACAAATGGACCGGGCACCACTGCACCGGGTACTACAAATAAACCTAGCTCACCAAATACACCAGCAAATAATAATACTACCACAGCAAATAGAGGCTGGGTTCAGGTGACAGAAAATAGGCAGACCGTCTGGAAGTATTATAATGATAATGGAGCTTTGATTAAAAATCAATGGTTCCAAAGTCCAGCTTCTGGTATCTGGTATTATTTTGACAGAAATGGAAATATGGTGACAGGCTGGGGCAATGAGAGAGAGATAGAAGGGTATTGGTTTGATTCTAGTGGAGCTATGGCGACAGGCTGGAGGACAATTCCGCTGGAAGAGGAGGAATATACATATGGTCCTAGCTCTGGCAGCACAGAGACAGGTTACTTCTATTTTGGAAGTGATGGAAAAGTTTGTGAAGGTTGGACCAGAATAGGTGAGAGCTGGTATTTCTTAAATAACGGCTATGCAGATGGATTTGCAGATTATCAGATGGTTTATGGCGAAGTCGATATTGATGGAGAGGAATATTACTTTGGCGCTTCTAATGATGGTAGCATGAAGGTTGGTCTGGTAAAGGTTATCTCAGAATCGAATGCCAACACGCCAAGCAGCACAAAGACAGAAAGCTATTATCTGTATAAAGACAATGGTATGCGTGTCCGTGAGGGATGGGGAAGATATAATGGTGTATGGTATTATATTAGCAGCGAGACAGGCGAAGTTGTGACAGAAGATTTTGTTGCGCTAGATAGCTATGGTA
Organism: uncultured Clostridia bacterium; assembly: GCA_947088195.1. Lineage (GTDB taxonomy): Bacteria > Bacillota > Clostridia > Lachnospirales > Lachnospiraceae > RGIG8607. The sequence continues at coordinate 746 of CAMUFS010000222.1, read as the reverse complement.
CAGAAGTCGGCGTTGATGATGAGGACGCAATCATTTATTACATGGATGCAAATGGCGTTATGAAAACTGGCTGGGTGGAACTGGGAGAAAGCACAGCCGTTAGACCCGGTGTGACAAAAGGTAAGGTGACATATTACTTTAACAGCAATGGAACGATGGCAACTGGTTGGAGAAAAGATAACAGCAGATGGTATTATTTATTACCTGACAACAAGGAAGCTGGCTATGAAAAAGGACAAATGTTTTCTAGCGGAATAATAGAAATAGATGGGTATACCTATTTCTTTAATACAAATGGAGAGATGGCAGCATCGACATGGAAAACAGTTGATGTGGGTACAACTTCAACCACAGAGAATACATGTTATTTCGGCGATGACGGAAAAATGTATAAGGCACCTTCTGCTGATAGTTATCTAATAGAGAGAATTGGAAATAGATATTATGTATTTAATGAAAACGGGGCTCGTTTAGTAAATACAGATGTATATTATGTGGATGGAAAATGGATTAGTGATAAAGACAAGGCTGTAGATGGCTGTGAGATGTATACCATTAATCGTTCCGGTGTTGCATCTAAGAAAACCTATAAAAAACCAACTACCTAACAGAATATAAGCAAAATAAAAAGGGAAAGAGCAAAAATGTTCTTTCCCTTTTTTATGCGCAGACCTGTGCAGAGGAAATATGTCACTAACGTGGCGCACAGGTCGCGCGGCGAGTAGGTAGATAAAGACTTCCCTACT
>CAMUFS010000221.1 GCA_947088195.1 uncultured Clostridia bacterium | reverse complement strand
TTCAACATTTGTTTTTTCAGCATGGGTTGATGGACATTTAGTGGGATGTGTAAGAGTTTTAAGCGATTTAAATTTTAGTTCCATCATTTATGATTTAGCCGTTTTACCTAAATTTCAAAATAAAGGTATAGGTAAAGAGCTTGTACAAAGATGTATAAATGCATGTAAAGGTTCCGAGTGGTTAGTACAAACGGATATGGCAAAGGGCTTTTATGAAAAAATTGGCTTTAAAGAAAATGCAGATTATTTTTTAACAATCCCTTGTAAGTGGTTCTAATTAAATTTCAATTTGTAAGAAAAGCATGGTTATGCTTGAAAGGGTGGAAGTGATATAAGAAAGGTAAAAGTAAAATTATGGAGGAAAAGAAATGGATTATAGAGAATTACCAGAACGATTAGATAGAAAAGTAATTTATGAGAGCGATTATGTGTGTTTATATGCTGATAAGGTGAAACTATCAAATGGATATATTATAGAAAAGTATCATCAGATTCATTATCCGCATGAAGCAATAAGCATTGTTGTATTCAATGAGAAAGATGAGGTTTTGTTGATTCAATCGAAAAGATATACGGTTATGCGTTTAGAGTGGGAAATTCCTGCAGGGCGTGTGGAAAATGGAGAATCAAAAGAAGAAGCTGCACGCCGGGAATGTATGGAAGAAACAGGGTGTACGGTTAAAGATTTAAAGTTTTTATGTACTCAAAATCCAGCGAATGGAATGTCTGATTGTATATGTCATGTCTTTGCTGCAAGGGTTGATGCAGAATCTATGAATTTTGATGAAAATGAAGTAAAAATGAAAAAGTGGGTTTCAAGAGATTGTGTTTTAGAGATGTTAAAAAATAATGAAACAAAAGATGGGGTTTCTATCTTGGCATTACTGTTTGCCTTTGAATTTTATGAATAAGTAAATATTGCGAATATCTTCTGTAGAGCATATAGAAAAAAGTGGTGTTTTTATGAGCTTGCAAAGCAGGCTGCAGCTCTTGGCACTGTATATTGCAAACAATATGTTGGGGTCCCTGTCAGCTTGGCGGATATACTTTCTTTAGGTGTCTGTGTGCAATCGAGTAGGGGATGCTTTTCTCACCTATTCGCCACGCGACCTGTGCGTCACGTTAGTGGCATATTTCCTCTGCACAGGTCTGCGCATAAAAAATGACACAATGTCAACATATATTGACACTGTGTCAGAAAAGTGTTATAGTATAATATAACTACTGATATAGAACTCGAATAAAAACAAAGGAGTATATCATGATGAAAAGGGAGTGAGATTATGCCAAAGGGGTCATTAGAACTTACACAGGCAAGACATGACGAAATTATAAATGCTTGTGCAAAGCTGTATGAAACAATGAGCTTTAAGGAAATTACAATTAAGGAGATTGCGAATTTTACATCTTTTACCCGTCCTTCTATCTATAATTATTTCCGAACAAAAGAAGAAATTTTCCTTGCTCTTTTCAGACAGGAATATGAGATATGGACGAAAGATGTGGATAGCTTGAAGCCATCTGGAAAGGAAAATACAAGACTGGAATTTTCCGACCAGATCGCCCATACACTGGAACGTCGGGAACGACTTTTAAAGCTCCTTTCCACAAATCTGAATGAAATGGAGTTAAACAGTAGGCCGGAGAATCTTGTGGCTTTTAAAATAGCATATGGGGCATCGGTGGATGCGGTTGGAAACTGTCTGAAACGATTCTGTCCAGATATGTCAGAGCAGAATAGAGAAGAATTTGTATTTTCTTTTTTTCCGCTGATTTATGGGATTTATCCCTATGCGGTGGTGTCCGATGTGCAGAGGGAAGCGATGGAAAAGGCTGGTGTGCATTTTCGTTATATGTCAATTTATGAAATTGCTTATCTTGGGGCAAGAAAACTTTTGGGGATATAAAGACAGGAAGCTTGTAGTATTAGAAGGCGATGGAATAATGGAAGTGAATGAGAAAAAATTGCAATGGAAGTATGTAATATGCTATTGGGAAAAGGCTATGGAATAAGATAAATAAAAATGGAGGTTTTAAGCTATGGCAGTAAAACAGACAGCGGGAAGAAAAGAGCTTGGAGAATTTGCCCCTAAATTTGCAGAATTAAATGATGATGTATTGTTCGGTGAGATATGGAGCAGGGAAGATAAACTTTCTCTGCGTGATCGTAGCCTTGTGACAGTGGTTGCTCTAATGTCGATGGGACTTACGGATTCGTCTTTTCAGTACCATCTGATGACGGCAAAGAAAAATGGAATAACCAAAACAGAGATCGCAGAAATCCTTACCCACGCGGCTTTTTACGTGGGATGGCCGAAGGCATGGGCCGCTTTTCGTATAGCGAAGGAGGTTTGGACGGAAGAAGCAGAAGGAAGAAAATGATATAATCAAAATATATTGTTATACAATAGCAAGAGATTGATTGGAGGAATATAGATGCCAAAGCAAAAATTAATTATTATAACAGGCTCTCCTTGTGTGGGAAAAACGACTGTGACACAGGAGCTTTTTTCTTTCTATGAAAATAGTGCTTTTTTTGATGGCGATTGGGCATGGTGTGTCAATCCATTTTCTGTTGATGATCCAAGATTGCGAAATGGAGATAAAACAATGTCATTCGCATTGTCTACATATTTAAATTCTGATTTTGATTATGTCTTTTTTTCTTCGGTGGTTGCTGTGGATAAAGCAATACGTGAGGCGATATTAAGAGATATAACGGCGAAAGACTATTCTGTTATAGGCATTACTTTGACCTGTTCGGAGGAAACTTTACGTGAACGTCATAAAAAACGTGGAGATGCAAATGAATGTTCTTTTTTCTGGCTACATTTAAAACCATATGAAGGTGACTATGTTATAAATACAGATAATAAAAGCGTTCAGCAAATAGTCGATGAAATAAAAGGTATTATAGATAATGAATCATGAATTTTTTGCAAAATAATTTAGTTTTACGAACATAAGGAAACATTGATAGATGGGGTGCAAACAAAAGCAGAGAATATATCACTTTCATTAGTGGGGCGTTCTCTGCTTTTTTGTTACATAATAGAGCTGTGTTTTGTCGGAAAAAGTATAAATCCTTGTTATATGTTAATAGAAACTGCACATTTATCAAAGAAATAGTTATATAAAAGACAACATTCGTTTTTGTTCTTTGAGGACAAGATACAAGGATAATAAAGTTGCCAGTGCATCACTGATTGGTTGTGCAAAAAATATGCCATTTATCTGAAAAAAGATTGGAAAAATAAAGATAAATGGTATTAAAAAAATCACTTGTCTTAATATAGTTATTAAAATTGAAGGAGCAGGGCGGTTGATGGATTGAAAGAAGGTGGTTGCCAACATCACAAAACCTAAAACGGGAGTGATGCAGAAGTTTATCCGTAATCCTGTAATTCCGATGTGGAACATTTCTTCTGTCCCGCCAAATGCTGCAAGTATCTGCTTAGGAAAGAATAATACAATGAGCCAAATAAAGCAAGTAATGAATACAGAAAAACAGGTAGCTTGAAAAAGAGTCTGCATGACTCGCTTATATTTACCAGAACCATAATTATTTCCAACTATAGGCTGGATACCTTGACTAATGCCGCTTGCAGGCATAATAACAAAAGTCATAATGCTGGAAATAACAGCATATACGCTGATCGCAATATCGCCGCCATAGTTTCCTAATTGACTATTATATACAAGACTAATAAAGCCCATTGCCATCTGTGCGACCCAAAAGGAAAAACCACAAGAAATGATTTGCAGGCATATTCCCTTTTCCAAGCAAAATATATTTCTCTTAATATGAACTTGTGTTTTATTCTTAAAAATCAGATATGCGCCGAACAAAGATGAAAAAATTTGTCCGATTACAGTTGCGCTGGCTGCTCCGGCTACACCCCAGTCAAGGATAATGATAAATATAGCATCTAAAATAAGATTTGTAACAGCGCCAATTCCTGTCACACACATGCCTAAAATTGGTTTGCCAGAAACACGAACAAAATCGCAAAATAATTGTGACAGTCCTTGGAATAGACATCCTAATGCAACAATTCTGTAATATAAAAGTGCATATGGATAAGCGGTTTCTGTTACGCCAAAAACTTTTAGAATTTGATTGGGAAACAAAAGCAATAGAATTGTCAATAATATTTCAAAGAAGCATACCAGCATAAATGCATTCCCAAAAGATTTGTTCATTTTATCTGTTTGGTTCTGTCCAGAAAACAGACTAAAAAGGGTGGAGCCCCCAGCGCTGCAGGTCAGTGCAAATGCCATCATCATATAAGACAAAGGAAAGCAGACAGATAAGCCGGCTAGTGCAGAAGTTCCATTGAAATTGCCGACAAACATTCGGTCAACAATATTATAAATTGCCGTTATTAATAGAGAAATTGCTGCTGGAATTGAAAATTTTAAAATAATGGGAAATAGCGATCCATTTAAGTAGTCAACCGTTTTGGTGTTCATTTTATACCCCTCCATAATATGTATATTTAGTTTACTAAGCATTTGAGAAAAAATACACCAGTTTATAAATTTATGAAAAAAATTTCTATCGTGTCAAACACACACAAACTTATTTCAGCCAAAGTTGTAAAGTGGTGTTAAGAAATATTATCAAGCATTTTTTCAATTACGCGGAAGAAAATTTCGAGGTCTTTTTCGGAAATATCTTTTGTCAGTTCCTCTTCCAGATTTAATATATTTGTCATAACCATATCTTTATATTGCATAGCTTTTTCGCTGACAATAATTTTTTTCAGTCGTGCGTCATTTTCTGTAGCTTCACGGTAGATTAAACCATTTTGTTCCATTTTTTTTAAAAGTACTGTTGCAGTGGAAGGACGCAGACTATATTCTTCTTCAATGTCTTTTTGAAAAACATCACTGGATCGTGAGAGGAGAAAATGAAGTACACGACCCTGTGTGCCACTGAATATGTTTCGACTAGAAAAAGCGTCAATTTTTCTTCGCAATTTATTTGACAATTTACTTACATAACGAGCTGCATGTTTATTTTGTTCCATTTTATAAATATCTCCCATATACTTAGTAAGCTAAGTATAAGCAATAAAACGGGTATTGTCAAGTAGTATTTTATCTATATAATAGATCTATGGAAAAATGGAGGTTTATATGGTAAAATGTAAAAGAAAAAATAAAAGATAATATAAGAAAATTTTGTAAAATGGAGAAGTGCTGACCAAATTTGGTGCAAATATTACATAAAATGTGCAGGTTAGGGAAATAGCATACTTTATACAAAACATAGACTTATAATATTATTTTCGAAAGAGGTCCGCAGAACCAAAGCATTGGTATCCTTCGTCACCGCGCTCTCGCTTAGTGAAAAACGTAGCGGACGCTAAGCTCGTGAGAAACCTCGCTAAGTGCCGACGTTTTTCAATAGGTTCCTTGAG
>CAMUFS010000220.1 GCA_947088195.1 uncultured Clostridia bacterium | reverse complement strand
GGTCAGTGGAAAAAGTAAGGTTGTCAATACTCCAATTATACCAAGCAACGCATAAGCCCAGCTCTCCGGGTAGCGCTGTGCCAGCTTCTTGGGAACTAAAATCCCAAAAACCATCAATATCGTCAAAAGAAGAATTGCTGGGACCACCCATGACATAAAATTGCGAAGATAACGCTGCCATGTAGATTCTGTCACAAACAATTCCAAAAACCATCTGCCAAGCATCCGGTATACATATGCACCAACCACCATATTAACCATTGTTATGGTAATAAGAAGGGTATTGACAAACCGAGCAGGCTGTTCCATAATATGTAAAAGCTTCTGGGAGCGCCTATCGCCCTCCTCCGCCTTTTTCTCCATATTGCTGTCATTTAAGTTCTGCACCGCCGCTCCAAATCCATATAATATTCCATGGATCAACAGAAAAACTACAAAAATTATTAAGCCCCCTATCGGACTCCCCTCATTCATTGAATTCATACTCCTTTGTCTATACAGCCGGAAAAGCTCCCTATGCCATATCGCATCCGTTCTTTCCGCCGCTTATTTATCCCCCTTATCAGGCACGTCTTCCCGATAAGGAAGAGCACATACTCTTATACTATAACATCCCGCCCCTATTCCGTCAAGTACCGCCTTATGTAGTTAATTCAAGGCTCACTAATAATGCTTGATCCACCTTCCTTAAGATCTCTCTGTCCAGATGGCATATCTTATCCTTTAAGCGCTTTTTATCAATGGTGCGAAGCTGCTCTAACAAAATAACAGAATCCTTCATAATATCGTATTTACTGCTATCAAGCTCCACATGCGTAGGTAGCTTCGCCTTATTCATCTTTGATGTGATCGCCGCACAGATCACAGTGGGACTATGCTTATTTCCTATATCATTTTGTATAATCAAAACTGGACGGATACCGCCTTGCTCTGAACCGATCACTGGTCTTAAATCTGCATAATATATATCGCCTCGTCGTATCATCAATTTCTGTCACACTCCATTTATCAGGTTTACATATCTTCAGTATGCCCGGTTATTTCGTGTGTATACCAGAATCAATTACATTTTTAGACGAGCTTATCTATCCTTATGCATCACATGTGGGAAGCAGAGACGGAAGATAAGAACGAACAGACACCGCTTCTTGCTTTTTATAAAATACCCTTGGAATCCGTTTCCCCAAATCACAGACAATTTCATAATTAAATGTATTGCCCACCATCTCTGCCAGCTCTTCCACAGACAGCCTCTCCCCGCCATCTGCTCCAATCAATGTTACAGTATCTCCCTCCTTCGCTTCTGGTATCCCAGTGACATCCACCATAAATTGATCCATGCAAATACGTCCAAGAATTGGCGCTCTCTGCCCATGAATCAAAACATAGCCTTTATTTGACAGCGCTCTGGGATACCCGTCCGCATAGCCCACTGGTATTGTGGCAACCTTCGTCTTTCGCTCTGTCACATAGGTGGCTCCATAGCTGATGGTACAGCCTGCCTCCATTTCCTTTAAAAAAACAATATGACTCTTAAGCTCCATCGCTGGAATCAACTTGACCTGAGCCTTCTTTACTTCCTCCGAGGGATACAATCCATACAGCGCAATTCCAGCACGCACCATATTAAAATCCGCCTCCGGCACATCAATAATACCTGCGCTATTGGAGCAATGCAGCAATGCTACCTCAATTCCTGCCGCCTTTACTTTCTGGACAAAAGAAAGAAAGCGTGCAAGCTGCCGCTCCGTCTTTGCTTTATCCTTCTCATCTGCAGAAGAAAAATGAGTAAATATTCCCTCCATCTCAAGATAGGGAAAGGCCATTATACTCTGAAGCAGGGAAAATGCCTCCGTCTCATCACTTACTCCCAGTCTTCCCATCCCTGTGTCAAGCTTAAAATGCAAAAGAGCCTTTGACGAAAGCCTTCCCGCTGCCTCTGACAATGCTTTTGCATCCTTTAAGGTATAGACATTCACACTGATCCGGTTTTGTATTAATGTCTCAAATAAGCTTTCATGTACATGCCCCAAAACCAAGATTGGTTTTTCTATCCCACACCTGCGCAGAGCCTCCGCCTCGTCCACTGTCGCCGTCGCAAAGCCCAAGACAAGCTCCTCCACCTCTTTTGCTATCTCCACAGCACCATGTCCATAGCCATCTGCCTTCACCACTGCCATAATCTGGCAATCCTCTTTGATATGCTTCTTCATCTCCTGCAAATTGCTGCGGATTGCATCCAGATCAATTTTCGCATAAACCCGGTACAAATTTCCACTCTCAACATCTATCTTCATCTTTTCCTCCATCTTGAAGCATTTTTGTCAGATAACCCACCTGCTCTATCAGATCACTCGCCATCATAGCATATTCTCCAAGCTTCTTCTTTGCCATATCCCCTGCAAGCCCATGCAGATATACGCCAAGCTCGGCTGCTCGCCTAATGGGAAGCTTTAAAGCCAAGCAGGCTATTATGCCGCTTAGAACATCACCAGAGCCTGCTTTCGCCATTCCGCTATTGCCACTTATATTGACATAGCAAGGCCCCTCTGCCTCACAGACAATGGTTCTCGCATCTTTGCTGACACAGATTGTATGATATTCTGCTGCCACTCTTTTTACACATGCAATTCTATTCTTTTTTATACTGCCAATATCAATCCCCGCAATACGAGCCAGCTCACCCATATGCGGCGTAATCACCGAGCAGTCAAAAAAGCCTTTCCATAATTCAGCATGACAGCTTACTATATTCAAGGCATCCGCGTCCAGCACATACGATTTTTGCTTATGGCGCGCGGCATATTTACTTAATTCTTCTACTATATTGACCGAAAGCGTTGCCATCCCCATGCCGGGACCTGCAACAACCGCATCTGCCCAAGCCAGTGACTCCCCTAAAAGCCTGCTTATCTCCTCTCCCGTTTCATAGGTGACAAGCACTGCCTCAGGAAGAAGCTGCTGCAAGCTAACCCGGTTTGCCTCCGCGGTAAATATCCTTACCAAGCCTGCTCCCATATGATATGCTGCACTCGCTGCCAAATACGCCGCCCCTGCCATATTTTTACTTCCGGCAATAACCAAAAGCTTTCCCGCCGTCCCTTTATGAAAATCTGGCATACGCTTAGGAAGCATTCCTGTTATCTTATCATCAAATGTATAAAGCTGCGGTTTTACCGCCAAAAAGCTTCTTGCCGGAAACCCTATCTGCTTCACCACAACCTCACCCGCACAGATAGCACCCGGATAAAAGACAAGCCCTGCCTTCCAAGCACCAAAAGTGACTGTGACATCTGCTCTCACCGCAATCGAAAGCCTCTCGCCAGTAGACGCAGAAATTCCACTTGGCATATCCACAGCAACAACAAAAGCACCACTTTCATTGATCTGCTCTATCCACTTTGCAAAAATTCCCTCCACATTCCTTTTTAACCCAATACCAAATACAGCATCCACTATCACAGTATATTCAGAAAGGCTTGGATTTTTAACCACCAATACGCCGACCGCATCGAGAATCTCTCTCTGCCTTCTCCACTCAGCCGTGGCATGTTCCTCTTTCCCAAGACAAAAAACCTCAACTGAAATATTGGATTCTGCCAAAATTCTAGCCACAGCCAGTCCATCCGCACCATTATTACCCATGCCACAGACACACAAAACAGAAGGAGCGTCCACCCGTTGCCTGATTTCCTCCACAACTGACAGCGCCGCTCTCTCCATAAGCACCAGAGAGGGAATCCCTGCCCCCTCCATGGCATCCTCCTCTATCTGCCGCATCTCCTGCTCATCCACCAGATATCTCAATTTTCCTCACCATCTCTCCCATACTCTGAGTCAAAATATTCAATTAACTCAGGACCAAGCATATCATGAAGATTTGTGTAAATCTTTGCGTTTTCCTCCTCCATCTCCTGCTTTCTGACAAGCTTTCTCTTAAGCTCCAACCGAACCTTTTGAATCCAGTCTGCCATCTCTTCTATCTCTTCTTTATTTTCATTAATTCTTTTATAACAGAGTACAATACTCTCCTCCAAAAGCTCTCTGTTGGCATCTATAAGCTTATTGGGAAGTTCCTCCACCTCATACTCAAGCTGTGCGATCTTATCGTTTGCCTCCCGTATCAGCTTTTGGCTTTTATTCAGGCGCTTCTCGCGAGCACGCTCCACCTCGCCTGACAGATCTTCCATATTTTCCATAATATTCTGCATCAGACGTGCCTTTACCTTCTTGACATCCTGCAGATCTGTATTTGCCTTGCCCCGTTTCTTTAATAGGTTGTTGACCTCCATCTCCAACTTTTTCAGGCGATCTGTTTTATCTTCCTCCGTAAACAGCCTGTGCCAGTGCTCATCCAATGTCAAGATCGGCACCTTATTTCTGCGCAGTAGCTGCGCAAACCGCCCATCCGGCTGCTTTTTTGTCTGTTTTATTCTTGCCATGTTTAGCCCTCACATTCCCCCGCGATCAATTCTCGGCATTCTTAGCAATATTGTAGGACAAACGCATTAAGCTTTCCGACAGATGCACATTCTCCACAATCACATCCTCCGGCATATTCAGATCTGTGTGCGCAAAATTCCAGATTGCCTTCACACCACTTTTCACGACACGCTCTGCCATCTCTGCCGCTCTCGCCTTTGGTATGGTAAGAGCTGCTATATCAATATGGTGTTCACGAATAAAATCCTCCAGCTTATCTATCCCCTGAACCGGGATGCCTCTCACCGTGACTCCTTCCAGAGCAGGATTGTTATCAAATAACCCCTTCACTAAAAAACCCCGCTTCTCAAAGTTTTCATAATTTGCAATCGCCTGCCCAAGATTGCCTGCGCCGATTATAATCATATTATGGGATTTATCTATTCCAAGTATTTTTGCTATCTCTGCATACAGGAATTTCACATTGTATCCATACCCCTGCTGCCCGAATCCGCCGAAATTATTTAGATCCTGCCGAATCTGGGATGCTGTCACCTTCATATACTCACTCAGCTCGTTGGAGGAGATGCGCTCCACTCCACTTTCCATCAATTCGCCAAGATACCTATAGTACCGGGGAAGTCTTTTTACGACTGCCTGCGATATTTCCTTACCTTCCAAATTCCCCGCCTCCTGTCATTCATTTAACATTACTGTGCTGAAACTGTACTGTATAACAGTATATATGAATGTTAAAAAAATGTCAAACACTCTGGGAAGTTTTTCAATAAATTTTTCAGATACATTACTTTCCAAAGAGGTCAGCAGAACTACAATTACAAATGACCAATTCGTATGTTTCATATGAAGTATAGATTATCTGTAATTATGGATTTGTGAGTCATGTTCGAGAAGGGGTCCGCCCAAAGAACGGTCTATGATCCTCTGTCACCCCGCTCCCGCTTAGTGAAAAACGTAGCGGACGCTAGATTCGTGAGAAACCTCATCAAGCGC
>CAMUFS010000219.1 GCA_947088195.1 uncultured Clostridia bacterium | reverse complement strand
TAATTCCTATCTCCCCGTATTTTATTAAAAATGCCTTATACATATATCCCCTTTCCAGATCCTTATCTTCTTGTCACCTTTCTAAGTATGGGCAATATCTCTCTAAGTGCCCCAACGGCAAAGCAAAGCTCTTCCTCTGTCGTCTGTGTGCTAAAGCTAAAGCGCAAAGTAGCATCGAGATATTTCTTGTCCAGAGCCAATGCCTTTAAAGTGGGACTGACCAAAGCTTTGTGTGAGGAGCACGCAGAGCCTGCTGATGCATAGATGCCCCGCTCCTCCAGCGCGTGAAGCAGCACCTCACTCCTCACGCCATCAAAGCTCACACTCACAATGTGTGGTGCGCTTTCTCTGCCGGGATAGCCGTTGATCTTTGTTCCCTCAATCGTCTGTATCTCCGTTACAAACTGCTCCTTTAATTGGTATAGCTTCTCCTGCTTTTCTTCAAAATTGGTATAGGCCTCCTCTGCTGCCACGGCAAGCCCCACAATTCCCGGCACATTCAGCGTGCCTGAGCGCAGTCCATCCTGCTGCCCTCCGCCAAAGATAATTGGTTTTACCTTTACTTGAGAATTTTTATATAAAAAGCCCACTCCCTTGGGCGCATGAAATTTATGCCCGCTCACGGACAGCAGATCAATCCCCAGACGTTTTGGATAGATCTTATATTTTCCAAATGCTTGTATGGCATCCACATGAAAGACCACAGATGGATTGACCGCACGGATCGCACGATGGATCTCCTCTATCGGCTCCACAGCGCCCATCTCATTGTTGACATACATCACAGATACCATAATGGTATCCTCTGTCATTGCCTCATCAAGTGCCTGCATTTTTACCTGACCATACCGATCCACGGGCAGAGTCACTATCTCAAAGCCCTGTTCCTTTAGATATGCCATCGTATTGCTGACGGAGGCATGTTCTATCTGTGTGGTAATAATACGGTTTCCGGCACGTTTATTTGCCATTGCTGCGCCAATTAATGCCATATTATTTGCCTCGGTGCCGCCGGAAGTGAAATAGATCTCCTTCCCCTCCACCTTAAGCAGCCGCGCGAGAAGCTCTCTTGCTTCTCTCACCTTGTTCTCCGCCATCACACCCATGCTGTGCATAGCAGAAGGATTGCCATAATAATCTGTCATAGCGGCAGAAACTGCCTTTAACACCCCGGCAGAAGCCTGTGTCGTAGCTGAATTATCAAGATATACTTCCATCTATATTCTCCCTCTCGCATCCATTCTCGCTGTTATTTTGCTTTTGATCAAGAAGGAACATCAGGACGGACAACAAGCTCATTCCCGCTGTCTCTGTTCGAAGGATTCTTCCTCCCAGAGTAATTGGCTCAATCCCATGCTCTAATGCACATGTGATCTCCTCCTTCTCAAAGCCTCCCTCTGGTCCTATCATAATGCCAATGCTCTCACCCGGTCGTATCACGCCAATCCGCCTTCTTGTCTCCTCCATGCCCTCGCACAGCTCATAAGGAATCAGACGATGTGTCAATGCTTCCATGCGGACCACCGCCTCCTGAAAACTCATCACTTGCTCTACTCTGGGGAGCACCAGCCGTCCAGACTGCTTTGCCGCACTCTCCGCAATGCTGTTCCAGCGCTTGCACTTGCCCTCTTCCTTTTTCTTATCCAATTTTACCACCGATCGGCTTGTCATAACTGGAATCACAGCAGTCACACCAAGCTCCACCGCCTTCTGTATAATCAGCTCCATCTTGTCTGCCTTGGGAAGTCCCTGAAACAGATATATTTTTGAGGGAAGCTCTGAATAGGCTTCCTCTTTACCTAAAATTGTGCACACTGCAATATGATCCTTGTATTCCTCAAGCTCACAAGTATAAGCGGTATTTCCTCCATCGCTCACCCTTAGCTTCTCTCCCTGACGGATGCGAAGCACATTTTTCATATGATTAAAATCACTGTTCTCTATAATTATTTTTCCCTCTCTCACCTGCGAGCGGTCAACAAAAAAATGATGCATCCCCACACCTCATTATATCATGATTCCTAATTTTTCCGCGCAGTTATGGAAACCCACTCTCCTTGTCTGACAATCTCAATCACCTCAAGCTGCGGATTCTCCATGATGGCATCCAGCACTGCCTGCTCCTTGCTGTCAATAATGCCAGAGGAAATAAAATATCCACCAGACTTCATATGTGCCGCAATCACCTTCTGAAGTGGAATAATAATATCTGCCAAAATATTGGCTGTCACAATGTCATATTGTTCAAACCCCACTTGAGCTTGCATCATCTCATCTTCTATAAGATTCCCAATATAGACTTCAAACTGCTCCGGCAAAATCCCATTTACTCCCCTGTTCTCCTCGGCGGCAGATATGGCATTGGGATCTAGATCTGTCCCCAGTGCATAGTCTGCACCCAGCTTAAGCCCCACAACGGAGAGAATGCCACTTCCCGTTCCTACATCCAAAAGCTTCATTCCCGGTGTAAGATATTTTTTAAGCTGCCGAATACAAAGCTGTGTCGTCTCATGCTTTCCTGTACCAAATGCCGTCCCCGGATCGATCTGGATCAACAGCTTATCCTCCTGTCCCTCCGGCAGCTCCTCCCATGTTGGCTTTATCAGAATATCATCCACGGTAAAAGGTTTAAAATATTGTTTCCAGTTATTGAGCCAATCTTTATCTTCCGTCTGAGATTCCGCGATCGTTCCCTCACCCACATCTACAAATGCGCGCAGCTCTTCAAGTCCTTCCTTCACCTTCTCAATAAGCTCTCTCTGCTCCATCTCAGGCTCCAGATAAAAATTCACCTTAGCCTTCCCCTCGTCTAGCGGAAGCTCCGGCAGAATATCCACAAACATAGCCATGGTATCGGCCTTAGACAACGGCACATTGTCCTCAATCTCTATCCCCTCTATTCCAAGCTCCATCAGCATATCACTGATCAGATCCTCCGCCTCCGTTGTCGTGTCAATCGTATATTTGTTCCACCTCATACAAGTTCCTTTCCGATTCTAATCTTTTTTATAATTTTGCGCAGCCGCATCAAAACAATCTCTAAGCATCCCCTGATTTTGGATTCCCAGCACTCCTCTTGTCCGATTTCCTACAAAGCTCTCTAACTTCTGCATATATTCCTCTGGTGAGATCGTTCCCTCCGCCACATAGGTCAGCCCCTTCTCCCAGCTTGCCGTCAGCTCTGGATTTAGAAGCTGACGAATAGAAACATTGACCACATCAAAAACCATCTCTCCCAATAGAGTGGGTGTGATAACCTGTGTCTTTTTATTGAGAGCAATGTATGTATTGTTGATAAGCTTTTTTAAAATCTCTGCTCTTGTCGCGCTGGTGCCAATTCCACTTCCCTTAATCTGCGCGCGCAGCTCTTCATCCTCTATCAACTGTCCCGCATTTTCCATGGCAAGTATTATGGAACCAGAGCTATAGCGCTTTGGCGGTGAGGTCTCTCCCTCTTTTATCTTTAGTTCACTGACAGTAATACGATCTCCCTTTTTTAACTTGGAAAGTGCCTGAAGCATCGCCGCATCACATTTTATATCCTCAACAATATCCTTGTCCTCTTTCTTTTCGCTCTTGTTTTCTTTCTGAGTCTCTTTATTACTCTCCTTCTCGCTCTCTTTGTTATCCTTTTTCTTGTCAAAGGAATTTCCCGCTATCTTAAGATACCCATCCTCCAAAAGTACCTTAAAGCTTGCAAAAAATACTTCCTCCCGGATTCCCACCTGAATAAGAAGCTTCTGATAAACGGCAGGGGGGAAAAATATACTTAAAAAACGCCTTACGATTGTCTCAAACACGCGCAGTATATTTCCAGATAAGCTGCCAAGCGCTCCTAGCCCCTGTCCGGTAGGAATGATCGCATAATGATCGGTTATCTGTTTATCATTGACATAACGGCTCTTTTCAATACCTTGATAGCTTTTCTTTTGTAGAATATCCTTCGCCGCATCTTTTCCGTACCCATAATTTAACAATCCCTTAAGATTTTTGTCAATCTCCTTTGCCACCGCAGTGGAAAGCACTCTGGCATCGGTTCTCGGATAGGTGACAAGCTTTTTTTCATATAACTCCTGCACAAGCTTAAGTGTCTCATCCGGGCTTATTTTAAACATTTTCGCACAATCATTCTGAAGCTCAGCAAGGTTATATAAAAGCGGCGGAAACTTATTCTCCTTCTTCCGCTCTATGGAGAGAATCTCTCCTATCACAGGTTGCTTTTCCTTTAGATAATCGATCAACTCCTGTGCCTTCTCTTTTTCTTTAAACCCATTCTCTTTATAAAGACAAGGCTTCTGGTAATATCTTGATTTCTCTGTCACCCGCCACTCCGCCTCAAAGCCTCCTTCAGTTAGGACAAATGCAGCCAGAACACGATAAAACGGCGTTTTTACAAAAGCTCTTATCTCTCTTTCCCTTCGCACAATCATGCCAAGTACACATGTCATCACCCTGCCAACCGAGATCACAGCGCGGTTCTTTTTCAGATAAAAAGCAACTGCATTGCCATATTTTAATGTCAGCAATCTGGAAAAATTAATCCCCATCAGATAATCTTCTTTTGCCCGAAGATAAGCAGAGGCGGACAGATTGTCATAATCCTTTAGATCCTTCGCTGTTTTGATTCCCTTTTTGATCTCATCCTCTGTCTGAGAATCAATCCAGACCCGAAGCCTCTTTTTATCCTTCACTCCCGCCATCTGCTCCACCAGCCGATAGATATACTCCCCCTCACGCCCGGAATCTGTGCAGACGTAGATTGTATCAACATCCTTTCGGTTCAAAAGCCCACTCACAATGTCAAATTGCTTTTTTACCGCTGGGATCACCTCATATTTCCACTCCTTTGGAAAAAAAGGAAGTGTGTCAAGACTCCACCGCTTAAACGCTGGATCGTAGCTCTCAGGATAGCTCATGGTGATCAGATGACCAACACACCATGTCACTACTGCTGTTTCTGATTCAATATATCCATCGTGGCGGCTGCCCGATATTTTTAAAGCTTTGGCAAATTCCTGTGCCACACTTGGTTTTTCTGCTATATACAATTCTTTTCCCATGCATACCAACTTTCTTTAAAGCTCAGCCAGCCAAAATCAATGATTTGGCTTTTTTGCAGACCAGTCTCCCTGAAATTATATAATTTTGCCTGATGAATGTCAATGGGGAGACACCTGTATTGCTCCCTCTTCTGCTGTTATCCTCACCTGTATCCCGGATTCCTTCAATCTTTGCAGCACCTCATCATGTGGATGTCCATATCGATTCCTCTTTCCGCAGGATATTACAGCATAGTCTGCTGTCACTTTTTCGAGAAATTCTTTTGTTGTTGAATATTTTGAACCATGATGCGCCACCTTCAATATGGTATATCTTTTTTCTTTGCTTAATGCATGTTTTATCAGATACTCCTCCCCTGCCTTGTCGAGATCTCCGGTGAG
>CAMUFS010000218.1 GCA_947088195.1 uncultured Clostridia bacterium | reverse complement strand
ACAATAAAATATAACAACAGATAAATATGTAAAAATGTAAAAGTAATTGTTATGTCAAATAATAATGTATCTGGCATATAGAAAAAATAGCATAGCCAAATTATTGCTATTCTCAAGGAACCTATTGAAAAACGTCGGCACTTAGCGAGGTTTCTCACGAGCTTAGTGTCCGCTACGTTTTTCACTAAGCGAGAGCGCGGTGACGGAGAATAGCAATAATTTGGCTACGCGGACCTCTTTCGAAAATGCTTATACAAACATATTTTGTATAAGGTAAAAAGAAATTGTTGAGCCTAAAAGACTTGACAGAGATATTTGGAGGAAGTAGTATAAAATTTATCTATGGTTTAATAAAATGAGCAGATTTTCTAAAAATAAAGATTGGAAAGAGATTCTTTATTCCTGAAAATGAATTATATAGTTGGATTAAAAGGAACACTAGAAAAGAGATCAGGCTTGGATGGAAAGAGATGTAAATTTTGTACATCTAAATTAAAATGGTGCAAAAAGTGGTGTAAAAATTTTTTTCATTCTTAAAACTAGGAATAACAAGGGATTTGAGGCTTGAAATATTGGTCTCCAAAACCGTAGGTCGTAGGTTCGAATCCTACTGACCCTGTTAAAAGACAGAAAAGGAGCTTACTTATGCGATTTGCAATTATTTCAGATATACATGGAAATCTACCAGCATTAGATGCAGTCATAAAAGATGCAGAGAAAAATAATGCTGATAACTTTATTTTTGTTGGTGACTATTGTATTAGCAATCCATATCCAAACGAATGTATTTCTAGGATTAGAAATCTGGATAAAAAATATATAGTACGTGGAAATGAAGAAAATTATTTAGAAAATCTTATTGATAAAGATCAAAGAAATTGGACGGATGGGCAGATGCAGATTTCTTATTATTGTTATCAAAAGATAAGCTCAGACAATTTAACTTATATATTATCAAAACCAAATCAAATAGAATTTACCTGTAATGGTATCACCTTACATATCGCACATTCATCGGAGAATTTTATTTTCGATTGTGAGCACAGAAAATGGTCGTCAGCACAAGTTGCCATAAAGTATAAAAATAATAGGATAACGCCAGTTATTTTTCGTGCAGATATACATAAAGATTTGAATGAATATAAGCGTTTTCATGAGATTTTTGGCAGATTAGAAGAAGGCATTTATATTTTTGGGCATTCACATATTCAGTGGAGTTATGAATCAGAGGATAGAAAAAAACTATTAATCAATCCGGGGTCTTGTGGATTGCCATTGGATTGTATAGATGCGGGTATGCCATACACCATTCTTGATATTGAAAATAATAATGTTATGGTAGAAGAAAAACGAGTTGCCTTTAATACAGAAGAATATATTGAAATTTTAAGGAAAAGTGAACAATTTGTAAAAGCAAATGTTTGGAGTAAGGTGATAATAAAGGAGTTAAAAACAAAAAGAGAGCATATGTTTTTCTTTTTGAAATTTGTAGAAGAATATGCTACAAAAATAAAAGATAGCCAACGTCCTTTTTCTATTTCTACATGGGAAAAAGCATATGAATTGTGGGAAAGCACATGGATTAATTAGATGTCCTTGACAGAGTAGTATTATCTGTCAAGGATGTGTAAATAAAATTTATCTGCGGTGTCACAAAAATCGTTTTTCAATATGTTTTGCACAAATATCATTAAGACAGCATTTATCACAATATGGTTTTGTTCTTGCTGTGCAGATGTCTCTTCCATGGCATACCAAACGATGACAAAAGCTGTTTCCTTCTTCTGGGGGAATAATTTTCCACAGAAGCATTTCTACTTTTTTTGGTTCTTTGATCTGATTGACAAGTCCCATTCGATTGACAAGTCGGATACAATGAGTATCTGTTACAATGGCAGGTTTTCCAAATACATCTCCCATAATAAGATTAGCACTCTTGCGCCCGACGCCCGGAAGAGCGAGAAGAGCATTAAAATCGTCTGGTACATTTCCGTGATAGGTATCCCGCAGAACTTTCATACAGCGACTGATATCTCTTGCCTTGCTATGCCCTAGACCGCAAGGTCTTATTATAGCTTCAATATTCTCGGCAGATGCTTCTGCTAATGCATTGACATCGGGATATTTTGCATAGAGATCTTTTACAATAATATTGACTCTTGCATCTGTACATTGAGTTGCCAGTCGGACACTAACCAAAAGCTTCCATGCCTCATTATAATCCAGTGTGCAATCTGCATCGGGATATTCCTCTTTTAGTCTCTTAATTATCTCTAAAGCTAATTTTTTCTTAGTCATTGAAATCTCCTTGACATTTGTAATGTTTGTATTATAATAATTAACTAGATAACAATTAACTGGTTAATTATTAGAAAGGTGTAATATTTGATTCTATTTTTACAAGTAAAATAGATGTATGATAGAGAAGATTATATCATATCGATAAGAATTAGAAAAGAGAAATGAAAAGGAAAGGAAGAAAAGAAATGAGGGAAAAGCTGGTGGAAGAAACAGCAAGAGCATTTCGTAGAGCAAACCGTCTGCTTATGCGCATTATTGAGCGGAAAGTCAGCTCTACGCAGGTGTATCGTGGGCAGCATCAGGTATTGATGCATATCGCACATCATCCAGAGGCATCTCAGGCGGAGATTGCAGAGAGGATGGAGATCTCGCCTTCTGCTCTTGCTGTTTCTTTAAAAAAGCTGGAAAAGGGAGGGTATATTAGGCGAAGCTCAGATGTAACGGATGAGAGAAAAAAACATATGGAGATTACAGAGACAGGAAGCAAGGTTGTGGCGGAGAGCCACGTTATGTTTCGAGAGATAGAAAATCAGATGTTTGAGGGACTTTCAAATGAAGAGATGGAAGTTATTTACAAATATTTAAATCAGATGGTAGAAAATCTGCTTCAGGTACAGCAGACGTATAGCGAGGAGGGATAGAATGAAGCAATATCTAAAATATATCAGACCCTATCTGTTTTCTTTTATTGTGGGGCCGCTTCTTATGATAGTGGAGGTATTTGGTGAGGTATTGATGCCATATTTTATGTCGCGTATTATCAATGAAGGGGTGTCAAACCGCAATGTTTCTTATATTGTAGGAATTGGGATAACCATGGTTTTGACAGCGCTTATTATGATGGCAGGAGGAATTGGCGGTGCTTATTTTGGGGCTAAAGGTGCGATTAGCTTTGCCGCTGATGTGCGGAGAGATGTATTTTTAAAGATACAAAAATTCTCCTTTGCTAATATAGACAAATTCAGCACAGGCTCTTTGGTGACACGTCTAACCAATGACATTACACAGATGCAGAATTTGGTTAATATGGCGCTTCGCATGATGTTGCGGGCGCCGGGAATGTTAATTGGAGCGATTATTATGGCATTTGGCATGAACCCGCGACTTGCCATGGTGATTCTCGTGGTTGGGCCACTCTTGGCACTTGCCATATTTTCTATTGTGCGTGTGGCATTTCCACGGTTTGATACGATGCAGAAGAAGCTTGATTTTGTAAATTCTGGTATTCAGGAGGCCTTGACGAATGTTCGTGTTATCAAATCTTTTGTGAGAGGAAATTATGAGGAGGAGAAGTTTTCAAAGGCAAATGATGATTTAAAGGAGGCAAGCTTACGTGCTTTTCGCATTATGATTCTGATGATGCCAGTGATGACGCTTGCCATGAACCTTACTGTGCTTGCCGTTGTATGGTTTGGGGGAAATCAGGTAATTGCAGGAGAGATGCCGGTGGGGGATCTAACAGCATTTATCACTTACATTACACAGATTTTAATGTCTCTTATGATGCTTTCTATGGTTCTTTTGCAGAGCTCAAGAGCTATTGCTTCCGCAAAGCGTGTACAGGAAATATTGAATGAAGAAATCGATCTCACCGATGATCAGGCACACCACAAAGAACTGGAAGTGAAGAGAGGAAAGATTGAATTTAGAAATGTATCTTTTCGCTATTATAAGGAGAATCATGAGAAGGTTTTGGAGAATATTTCCTTTGTGGCAAATCCGGGGGAGATTGTGGGAATTATTGGTTCCACAGGGTGTGGTAAGACCAGTTTGGTCCAGATGATACCAAGGCTATATGATGCAGATGAAGGAGAGGTTCTGGTAGATGATGTAAATGTCAAGGAATATTCCCTATATCATCTTAGAAATGGTGTTGGTATGGTGCTGCAAAAAAATGTTCTATTTTCTGGCACCATTGAGGAGAATTTACTGTGGGGCGATGAGAATGCTTCGGAGGATGTGGTTTCGGCTGCGGCAAGGGCAGCACAGGCAGAGGATTTTATTAATTCTTTTATAGATGGCTATGATACAGAGCTGGGACAAGGTGGTGTCAATGTCTCTGGTGGACAGAAACAGCGACTTTGTATTGCAAGAGCACTTTTGAAAAAGCCAAAGATATTGATTTTGGATGACAGCACCAGCGCGGTGGATACTGCGACGGAGAGCAAGATAAGAGAGAGTTTTTCCACCTCACTAAAAGATACAACAAAGGTGATTATTGCACAGCGCATAACTTCTGTAATGGAGGCGGATAAAATTTTAGTGATGGATGAGGGAAAGATTGTGGGAGAAGGAAAGCATACGGAGCTGTTAAAAAGCTGCGAGGCATACCAAGAAATCTATTATTCCCAGATGGATAAGGAGGCTTCCTAATGAATGAGATCAGAAAAGAACGCCTGATAAAAAAGTATAATAGTACAACAATCGAACAGTAGAGAAAAGGTATGCCCGGACCCGGAAGAGGACCGGGGCGTGGCAGGAATATGGGGCCGGGCGGCAAGCCCAAAAATGTGAAGGACACATTAAAACGGTTGTTTGGATACATTAAAAAAGACAGGTGGAAGCTGATGCTTGTATTTGTCTGTGTGGTGATCAGCGCGGCCACAAATCTTGCAGGCTCTTATATGCTGCGGCCGATTATCAATACTTATATAGCTCCAGAAAATGGATTGGGAAAGGGCAGCGCTACTGGGCTTTTTGCAGCACTTACCATAATGTTTTTGGTCTATATGCTAGGGATTCTTTCCACCTATCTGCAACATAGGATTATGATAGGCGTGTCGCAGGGAGCACTCAATGCCTTGCGAAAGGATTTGTTTTGTAAATTGTCGAATCTGCCAGTGCGGTTTTTTGACACCAATAATCACGGTGAAATTATGAGTCGTTTTACCAATGATGTAGATACCATCGGAGAGATGATGAACAATACCATTATACAGATGATTTCGGGAAGTATTACATTAATTGGCACATTTGCTTTGATGCTATACACCAATGTCTGGCTGACCATGGTAACAGTGATTATGACACCTCTTCTGATGAAAGCAGGGCAATTTGTCAGCAGCAGAAGCCGGAAATACTATAAAGCCCAGCAGGCGGCGCTTGGCACACTAAATGGTTATGTAGAAGAGATGGTGACAGGACAGAAGGTCATCAAAGTA
>CAMUFS010000217.1 GCA_947088195.1 uncultured Clostridia bacterium | reverse complement strand
AACTATATTTTATATAAAACATAAAATCTTGTATTATTATCTCAAAATCGGTCCGTTATTTACTTCTCTAAGGATGCTTTTTTAGAAAAAATACATCCGCAATAATTCTGTCGATAGAGCTGATATTCTGCTGACAGTTCAATCGATCGTTTGTATCCATTTTTCTTTTTAAAATCAGAATACAGATAAGGAACTTTGTATTCCTCGGAAAGTTGTTCTCCTATTTCATTGAGCTTTTTTGCATTTTTAAGGGGGCTAATACTCAATGTGGTGGTAAAGTAATCATATCCACCCTCTCTGGCAAGTCTCGCAGTCTCCCTTAGCCGAAGCTCATAACAGAGAAAACAGCGCTCACCGCCCTCCTCATCCTTTTCATGTCCTCTAACGGTATGAAAAAATGTATTCGGGCAATAAGCGCCTTCCACAAAATGCACCGGATGAAAACAAGGCATAGAGCAGATAAGGCGACGCTGCTCTTCTTCTCTCGCCCTGTATTCTTCCTCCGGTGATATATTGGGATTATAATATAATACCGTAATCTCCATGTATTTTGACAAATATTCCAGTACATAGCTGGAGCACGGGGCACAGCAGCTATGCAGAAGAAGACGCGGAACCCCTGTGATGCCTTCAAGCAGTGCATCCAGCTTTTTCTGGTAGTTCATTTGATTCATAGATGATAAACCTTCTCAAATTTCTCTTTCAGATATTGAATATAATAATCAGCGTTAAATTCTTCTCCTGTCAGCTCTTTTAATAGCTGCCTTGGCTCCTTGGAGGCACCATACTGATGAATATGCTCTCTCAAATATTTTGTGAGCTCAGAGAGCTTTCCCTGTTTTAAAAGCTCCTCCACAGGAAGCTCTTTCTTCATTGTGTGGTAAATCTGCGCAGCAAATGCATTGCCAAGAGCATAGGAAGGAAAATATCCAATGTCTCCCATAGACCAATGCACATCCTGCAAAATCCCCTCTTTATCATCCTTTGGCGTAACTCCCAGATACTCTTGGTATTTCTGATTCCATAATTTAGGAAGCTCCTCCACAGGAGTATCCTCCTCTATCATCTGTTTTTCTAATTCATAGCGCACCATAATATGCAGACAGTACGTGAGTTCATCCGCCTCTGTCCGAATCAGATCCGCCTTCACCTTATTTAATGCACGGACAAATTTCTCAAGAGAAATATCCATAAGCTGCTTGGGAAATGTCTCCACAAGCCTTGGATACAACGGCTCCCAAAATTCCTCACTTCTGCCAATTATATTTTCATAAAAGCGAGACTGCGATTCATGCATGGCACAGGAAGCGCCCTCTCCCACTATGGTCTGCGTGAGATCATCCTTCACCCCCTGCTCATACAGAGCATGGCCACTCTCGTGAATCGTTGATAAAATTGCACTGGCTAGATTATTTTTATAATAATGTGTCGTGATGCGGACATCATGGTTATGCCAGTTTGTCGTAAAAGGATGCTCACTTTCCGCAATCACACCACGCTTAAAGTCAAATCCTACGTATTCTGCCAGAAAATGATTAAATTCCTTCTGCTTCTCTATATCATAATCCTGATAAAGAAAACTGTCATCGATCTCCTCTGCCGCCGATACTTTTTTCAAAAGAGGGATAATCTCCTCCTTCAGCTTTAAAAAAAATCGATCAAGCTCCTTCATCCCAAAGGACTCTTCATACTCATCAAGCAAAATGTCATAGAGCTTTTCCTCACCCTTTTTGGCGTAAGTGGCAAATTTCTTTTTATAAGCAATCAGCTTTTTCAGATAAGGCGCGTAGATAGAAAAATCATTCTCCTGTTTTGCCCTTTGCCACACTCTTGTCGCTCTGGAGCTCAGTTCTCCAAACTCCCGCATCTCATCCGCTGGAATGGATTCTGATTTCTCAAATTCCTTTTTCAGCTTCTTGAGAATCGCCCTCTCCTTATCACTCAAGCTCTTTTCATCGAGCTGTCCCATAATCTCCTTCACAGAAGGATTGATCAGAGCACAAAATTGCTCCTGTGAAAGTATTCCAAGTGCTTTTGCCGTGTACTCAGAGGCCTCCTCCGGCGCTATGGTGTTTGCATCCCAATCCATAATATTGATCGCTGTGCTAAGTGCCATATATTGCTCCAAATATGGCAAAAGCTTATCAAAACTGCAAGCCTTCATCTCTGCTCCCATCTGTCCATTCTTGTGGACACTCCATCTTTATTCTTTTCTAAAAGGGAAATACATCCTCTTCTAAAAATATTTCCTGTTCCCCCATAGATTATTTTTCTTTAGATCCAGATATTCATTATATGCCTTTTCCAAAATCTGCTTCTCATTCGAAAATTTCAGAAGATGATATGCTTCATGGAATTTATAATATCCAGAATCGACAAAATATTCCTCACGCTGTGGTTTGCTGTAATAGCTGTCCGCCATCATTAAATACCAGTGGACATCCTTCTCTACAATGTCCTGCGGGGTTGAAAAGGTATATTGACTTTTTCCTACATACTTGATAATGCTCGCTTTAACGCCTGTCTCCTCCAATACCTCCCGCGATGCTGTTTCTTTATATTCCTCGCCAGCTTCTACAGTTCCCTTTGGTAATACCCAGCCCTCGTATTTGTTTTTATAATTCTTATAAAGGACCAGAATCTTACCACGAAATATTACCACACCGCCACAGCTCGTTGCCTCAATCACTGCAATTCCTCCTGTCCTGCATGGTGTGTATGCTTACGCATGGCATGTACACTTTTGCATGGCTTCCATACCTGTACATATCCAACTAAAAGACAGTATACCTCTTTTCAGAAACATATGCAATAACAGAAATTCGAAAAAGTTTATTAAATGTATCTACTCATTTTATCTCTGTAATTCGTCATATGCGTCAAACAATTTCTTTGCTATCGGTGCCGCATTATCACTCCCTGTGCCTGATTCCTCCAATATAATGCTTACCACCAGCTTTGGATTTTCCGCAGGGGCAAATCCCACAAACCATGCATGAGATTTCTTTTTTTCATCCCACTCTGCCGTCCCTGTTTTTCCAGCAGCAGTATATTGATTGGATAATACAGCATATCCTGTCCCATCCGTCACACAGGCTGTCATATATTTTGTCAGCGCTGCTGCCTCCTCCACTGTCATCAGCCTGTCATAGACAGATGGCAGATATTGTTTTATGGTATTTCCATAAGCTGTTCTTATCTCAGATACGACATATGGCTTCATCAATATACCTCCATTTGCGATGGAAGCAACTATCAAGGCATTGTGAAGCGGTGATATCTCCGTCTTTCCCTGACCGATCGCTGTCTGTAAAATCTCCCAATTTGGCGCATCCTTTGTAAGTGCAAAAGAGCTTTTCTGATAAGCAAGTGGAAACGGCAGATCGGCATTAAATAAAAGACTTTCACAAAGCGCAGAAAAATTCGGTATGGAAAGCATAGTCCCTATCTGGGCAAATGCCCCGTTGCAGGATTTTGCAAAAGCGCCGGTAAAATCTAAATTTCCATGCGATTTTCCATTATAACATCTAATTTCTGCATTCTGGTAAGAAAATATACCATTACATTTATAATTAAAATCTTCCATTGCAGCCGGATTTTCCCTCATAAATTCCAGTGCAGTGACGATTTTAAATGTGGAGCCGGGCGGATATAAGCCTTGTGAGGCACGATTTAACAAAACGCTGTCTCCACTTGTAAGCTCCTCCCATTTCTCCACAATCTCATTTGGATTAAAGCCGGGCTTTGATACCATAGCAAGCAGCTTTCCTGTGGAAGGCTCCAACACTACAACGGCTCCGCGCCTGTCCTTCATCGCCTCATATGCCGTCTGCTGAAGTTTGAGAGAAAGTGTGGTGACAACCTGATTTCCCGGTTTCTTTCGATCGGTAAATTCTCGATAAATTTTTTCATAGATGGGAATGTCAGAAGTCAACAGTTCAAAGTTATATTTTGCCTCAATTCCAGTTCTTCCATTCTGAGAATAGCCAACCACATGGGCAAAAAGCTCCTTATAAGGATAATAACGGGACTCTGTCCCATCCTCCGTCACCAATGTCTCTGCCAATACCTCCCCATCCGCAGACAAAATGGGACCTCGCACAATCTTTTTTCCCAAATTTTCTTGACGCAGATTATAAGGATTATTGATCACTGTTCTGCTCTCAAAAATCAAAAAATAAGACAGGTATCCGCACATTAACAGAAAAATACCTGCGAACAGATACATAATTCGATACAATTCTTTTTTCTGATCCAAGCCTTGAGGGCTCGGATCATTACTTTCTTTGTTGCTCTTTTTTCTGTTCATTCCGTGTTGCCCCCTTTCCAGCTTGAATATACAATCCCTGCACTACAGCAAACATACAAAGCGTGCTTAAGATAGAGCTTCCCCCGGAACTGACTAGCGGCAATGTCACCCCAGTGGAAGGAATTAGCTTCATCGCTCCTCCCACAGTGAGAAATACTTGTATTCCGTACATAATGGCAAGACCAGATGCCAGATAACGATAAAATAAGCTCTGGCTTTCCATCCCTATATTTAAAAACATAAAAAGAGTTCCAAGACAGATAAGAATCACGCAGATCGCAACGGCTCCTCCCATCTCCTCCGCAATGGCAGAGAAAATAAAATCCTGTTCCACCACCGGAATCTGTCCCGGAGATCCCTCATACAGCCCAACTCCTAAAAAGCCTCCCATGCCAATGGCAAATAAAGACTGTGCGATCTGATACCCCTTTGTGTCAATTACCGACCATGGATCAAGCCATGCCGTCACACGGACCTGCACATGATCAAAAAGACGCCATGCCACATAAGACGCTGCACTCCCGCACACCAGTCCGCCAAACAAATACAAGGACTGTCTTGTTGCCACATACAACATTAACAGATAGGTGAGCGCCAAAAGAAGAGCTCCTCCCAAATCCTTGGAAACAACCAATAAAAGTACATGAAGAGCTGCCATCAACGAAACCTTGACAACCTGCAAAAAATTTCTTGATTTTTCAAACATTGCGGCGATAAAAAAGACATAGACCAGCTTCACGAACTCAGAAGGCTGAACAGAAATCAGCCCGAATTTCAAAAATAACTTTGCCCCATTTGTAGTGTCCGCGGTTAGAAGCACTATAAGAAGCAAAAAGCTTCCAATCAGTCCATACACCCACGCCAGTCTGCGAAGTTCTCTGTATTTTCCCATAATCCAAGGAATTACCGAGACGGAAGCTGTTCCGGCAAATACAATCAATGACTGCTTAAGTGCTAATCGAAAAGACAATCTGGCAAGCATAATAAAGCCAATATTGAGAAGCATACACATATGGCTTGTCAAGGTACGACAAGACTGCGGATAAATTGCTCTTAAAAGAAATATCACACAGACAAAATATACTGCCTGTGCACCATATAAAAACATCAGCTTCTCATTTCCTGTTACCAGATACCCGCTCAAATATCCCAAAAAATGCACACTAAATAGACAGATATTCTGCCCTATTGCCGTCCTTCTCCGCAAAGCCTCCGTCTTCCTGCCAAA
>CAMUFS010000216.1 GCA_947088195.1 uncultured Clostridia bacterium | reverse complement strand
GATTTTACTGAGAGTATGCCAATGGAGCCAGAACTAGTAGATATAGACTGGTCAGAATATTTTAATGGGTTACAGGGAGAAGCAGTGATATATGATGCTTCTAATAGGCGATATACAATGTATAATAGTGAGATGGCATTAGCCCGGAGATCGCCATGTTCTACATTTAAGATTATTTCTTCCTTAATTGCTCTGGAAAATGGAGTTATTATGTTAGAGGATTCTGCTAGGACATGGAGCGGTGAAGTATTCTGGAATGAAGATTGGAATAAAGATATTGATTTTAAGGAGGCATTCCGCACTTCCTGCGTATGGTATTATAGACAAGTGATAGATGATATTGGACAGGATGTTATGCAAAAGGAACTAGATAGACTTTCGTATGGTAATTGTGATATTTCTGATTGGGAGGGGAGGTTAAATACAAACAATAATAATCGAGCTTTAACAGGATTCTGGATTGAGTCATCTTTGCTGATTTCCCCCAAAGAACAGGCGGAGGTAATGGAGCGTATCTTTGGTGAAAATTCAGAGTATTCAGAAGCTACACGAAATGAATTGAAACAGGTTATGCTGGTGTCAGAGCAAGATAGGGCGGATATTTGCATCTATGGAAAGACAGGTATGGGAAAAGCAGAAGGCGTTGTAGTTGATGCATGGTTTACAGGATTTGCAGAAGGAACAAAAGGAAATATATATTTTTGTGTACATCTTGGAAGGACAGACAATAGGAATGTATCTAGCTTGTTGGCCAAGGAAATTGCAATTCAAATTGTGTTGGATTATTATGACCAATAACTCTTAGATGGGATTTTTCCAATACAAGAATATAATTGGAATTTAAGGAGAATTTGTTTATGGATAAAGAAGAACGGTTGGAAGCATTTGAAAGAATGTATCAGAACGTTAAGGAAAGATATGTTGATACAATTAGTAAAATAGAGAAGTTAAAGGCAAATGGAAAGATAAAGAGTGTTACATACAATCAATTACTGGCTGAAAAGCTCTCATTACAAAAAATGTTGTCTATGTATGAGCTATATGGGATAAAAGAGTAATGGATATTTTGAAGTGACTACCAGTGAAATCCAAAGAAAAAAGAAAGATATGATTAGATGTAGATAACGATTGCAAGATTTGAATGGGATGCAATCGTTATTTTTTATTATGTTATTTGTATGCAAATCCAATTTGTGGTATAATACAAGAAATTACTAGGAAATTCGTTATAATACATAATAAATTACTAGGAAAGGAATTAGGAGAATGAATAGTATAGAACTAAAAACTCTAAATGAATTGCAGCAGTATGCTTTTTATATACCAGCATATCAGCGCGGCTATCGTTGGACCAAGCAAGAAGTAAAAGATTTATTAAATGATATTTATGAATTTATTCCAAGAGAAATAAAGGAAACAGAGGATAAGACATGGTACTGCCTTCAGCCCATTGTAGTGAAAAATAGAAAGGATCAGGAGTATGAAGTAATAGATGGACAACAAAGATTAACAACGGTTTATTTGATATTATATTATTTAAATCAGGATTTTGTTGAGAAACGGCGTGATAAATTATTTTCTATTGATTATGAGACAAGAGCAGATTCTAAAATCTTTTTGGAACATCCTGAAAATGAGAATCCTATGTGTATAGATTTTTTTTATATACATCAAGCGTATAAAGCGATTGAAGAGTGGTTTGAAAAAAAGGAAGAAGAACCTTCCTTTGATAAAAATGAATATCGATCGAAATTAAAATTTTATACAAAGGTAATTTGGTATAAAACAACGGAAGATAATCCAATCACAGTGTTTACACGGCTTAATATTGGCAAAATCAGTCTTACCAATGCTGAGCTTATTAAGGCTCTATTTTTGAATAGTTCGAATTTTCATTTTGAAGATAAAGATAGAATGAGACTTCGTCAGATTGAAATTGCCAATGAATGGGATAAGATGGAAACCTCTCTTCAAAATAATAAATTATGGTATTTTTTAAGTGATAAACAAAAAGAGGATAATAGGATAGAGTATATTTTTGACTTAATGAATGATTCGGCAGATATGGATACATATTCTACATTTCGCTTTTTTTATGCAAAGCTGGCCGGTAAAACGGAAGAGGATATGAATCGATATTGGGAAGAAATTCAAGCGTATTATCAACGTTTTCATGAATGGTTTAGCGAACGAGAATTATATCATAAAATAGGTTTTATTTTGACAAGCAAAGCGGCAAAGGTAAAAGAGTTATACGATAAATCTTCTATTTTAAGAAAAAGTGAATTTATTTCTTATATTAACGAAGTGATTAAAAATCATTATAAAAATTTAAGTTTATTTGATTTGGATTATGAAAATAAAAATACAAAGGAAATTTTGTTATTATATAATATTTTAACTATGTTACAAAATAAGCATGATGCTTCTTATTTTCCATTTGATGATTTTAAATTGAATAAATGGGATATAGAACATATAGCATCGCGCAAGGATTCCAATTCGGTTCCTTTAACCAATCGGAAAGACTGGCTTAAGGACGTAAGATGTTATATAGATAGGGAGATGACAGAAGGCCCAGAGTTAATTCGTAGATTAGATAAAATGCTTGTTGATGGAGCATTTGAAAACGAGGAGGAGTTTACTAATCTTTTTGATGAAATTACAGGTCATTTTAATCAATATATGAATGAATTTGAGGATGTCGATGGAATTACAAATTTGGCTTTGCTGGATCAAAAAACTAACAGAGGGTATAAAAATGCTGTATTTCCATTAAAACGCAAAACAATTATTGAGCGGGATAAAACGGGAGGATTTGTTCCGATATGTACAAAGAATGTTTTTTTGAAATATTTCAGTGATTATCCGCCAAAGGTTTCATTTTGGACGCAAGAGGATCGGGAAAAGTATGAGCAGGATTTAGTAAGAGTTTTGAAAAATTATTTAGAGGTGAATAAAGGATGAACAATGATATATATTCATTTTATGAATTGATGCAAACTTATAAAGTGCAAATACCAATTATTCAAAGAGATTATGCACAAGGAAGGACAAAAAATCTGGCAATCTGTAAGAATTTTCTTAAAACATTAAAGGAAAGTATCATAAACAATAAAACCATTAATTTGGATTTTATATATGGAAATGTAGATAAGGATATATTTCTTCCATTGGACGGGCAACAACGCCTCACTACTTTATTTTTGCTTCATTGGTATAGCTTTATAAAGGAAACAAATCTGGAACATTCGGATCGGGAATTATTGAAAAAATTTACTTACGAAACAAGGTTATCTTCTCGACGTTTTTGCAATTCTCTTTTGGATAATCCCATTTCCATTCACGATTCTGCTGTGATAAGTGAGCAGATTCTGGATTCAAAATGGTTTTTTATTTCATGGAAGTATGACACTACAATTAGAGCTATGCTCAAAACCATAGATGCGATACATGAAATTTTTAAGGATGTCGATTCTATTTGGGATGCGTTGGTAAATAGGAGAATGGTTATTTTTCACTTATTAATCCTTGAAAATTTTGGACTATCTGATGATCTGTACATAAAAATGAATGCACGTGGCAGAGTGCTGACTCCCTTTGAGAATTTTAAAGCAGAGCTTCAAGATAAAGCAGCGAAAGAAAATTGGGAGGAGGGATATAATGAAATAGATAAATTTTCCTATAAAATAGATGGTGCATGGACGAATTTTTTATGGCGCAATTTTAGGAAAGATAATTCTGTTGACAATGCCCATATGAATTTTATAACTACAATAGTTATGGCAAAATTATCTACAGGACAATTACTAAAAGGTGCAGAACGTATTGAAGTTATAAAGAGACTGAATGACGGCAATTCGGATCGGGAGCTTGTAAAATATATTGATGAAGATACATTTCGTTATATTTACGATGCCTATGAATTATATTGCGACTTGATGGATCGTGATTGCCTGCCTATATTAAGGCTTAATATGTGGAGGCATACGCCTGAAAAAAATTTACTTTATGAAATTTTACTTGGTACAAATACTTCTTATACACATAAGATTTTGTTTTATGCACAGACAGAATATTTATTGAGAAATAAATCCATAATACAAGAGCGGTATGAAGAGTGGATGAGAGTTGTGAGAAATATTTTGTCGCGGGCAGATATTACCGTAGATGGGAAGCGAAATGATATTGTAAGAAGTCCAGAGACTTATTATGGTGCCATAAATCTGGTCAGTGAATTGGCAGAGGGATGCGACAATATCTATAATTATCTAAATACAGCAGCTCTTTCTTCGTCATTTGCACGAGGGCAGGTAAAAGAGGAAATCTTGAAGGCAAAAATAATTTTTTATAAAAAAGAACAAAAAGAATTGTTATTTAAGCTGGAGGACAATGAGCTTTTGAGGGGAAGAATTATGTTTGTACTGGAATGTGCAGATTATAGAAGCAGTATCAAAGAGATTGATTTTGAATTACTTGCAGAAATTCAAGCGGTCCTTGAAAAATATTTTAATAAAGAGTTGGATAGCAACAATAAAGAGTTTGATAAGCTTAGACGAGCGATGCTGACAATAGAGATAAATGGAAAATATCAGTATTATAATTATTGGTGGTCGTATTGGTATGCTGGCGAGGCAGATAAAAGAAAATTATTTTCGTCCTATAGAGAAATTGAATATTTTATAGGATTAAAGGAATTTAAGCCATATTTAAAAAAATTGGTGATACAACTGATTTCAAAAAATTACGATCAAATAATAGAGGATTTTAAAAAGCCTGCAAATATGGAAAATTGGCAATATAGGCTTATGAAAGAAGAAAAATTATTAGCGGATTGTAAATCTAAATACATAGCAATTCCGAAAGAGCGTACCTATTGCTATTTGTTGAGAGGAAGAAGGCCTTCGGATACAGAGGGATGTATTCAAATAGTGTGATAGCTTGGTTTTATCAGAAAAATAGGCTTGACAAAAAGTATAACATTGTGTTATATTTTAAACATTAACATCATGTTATACATTAAGGAGGGAACTAATGAATGTTGTTATGAAAATCTTTCTGTCTATGTCTTTTTCTGGTAGTATGTTGATTGTGGTGATGCTTTTGGGAAAGCGATTTTTAAAAGATAGAATAAGTAGACAATGGCAGTATTATATCTGGCTTGTCATGGTTTTGCGATTACTGCTCCCTTTTGGAATGGAAATTAATTTGATGGGAAAAACCTATCAGGCAGTGGATCAGGCGATGATTCAGACTGTACCTTTGCCGCAACACCAGTCCACGTCAAACACGCTGGGAGGCAGTCTTGAGCCTGATGTTGGAGCATTGCTTATTAACAATATCTGGCTGGTTTGGTTGGGGGTGGCACTGGGGCTTTTCATTCGAAAAATTACCATCTATCAGGGCTTTATACGATATATCAACGCTGGCTTAATTCCAGTTTCTGATATTGAATTATTAGATCTGCTTTCTGCCATTGCGGAACAATATGGTATTAAAAAGCCAATAGAGCTATCGGTTCATTTATTGGTTTCTTCGCCGCTTTTAATTGGCTGTTTTCGTCCATGTATTGTACTG
>CAMUFS010000215.1 GCA_947088195.1 uncultured Clostridia bacterium | reverse complement strand
TTAGCGTCCGTTACGTTTTTCACTAAGCGGGAGCGCGGTGACGGAGGATACCAATAATTTGGTTCTGCGGACCTCTTTCAAAAATGATAATAAGAGTTTATGTTTCATATAAAGTATATTCTGAACCTTTTATGATCTATTATTTATAATCGGGGAACAAAATATTCTGTTCCATGATAAAAGGAAGAAATGCCGCGCACTTTCGGAGCACTCTTTAAAAACAGACTTAAGCCATATAGCTGTCATTCCCTTTTCCCAACTGAGAACAAAAATATCTCTCAGATCCTTCTATGCTGTTTTCCTTCTGCACCGAAGCCAGCTATTTCTTCCATTCACCCAAAAGCTTCACCCCAACTCCATCTAACTATCTGGCCGAAGCCTACACTTCCCTATCAACCATCTGATACACATATTCCAACATTCGATGAAGGATTCTTCTTTTCTCCACCTTGCTACAATTTGTCAAAATATAATCCAAATCGAACGTTTCTTTTCTTTCTCCTACAATTAAATATGTAGAATCAATATTAAGACGCTCATAAAGAATTAAAACCTTTTCCAATGTCAAACCACTAGAGCCCAGCTCAATCTTGCGGTAATGCTCCTCCACTACCCCCAAAATCTCAGCAAAACGAAACTGCGTATACCCCATATTTTCCCTGATTTCTCTTAACCGTCGTCCGACTTGGACGTTTAACTCCTTCTTTACCCGTTCCATCTATCTGTCACCTCCGTATATTATCTTCATCTTACCAGTAATAAGACGGGTATGACAGATTACATCACATACCATTTTAGATCACTTTATACTCTGTTTCTGGAAATAACGGAAAATTTGCATTTTTCTGCGAAATCATCTATACTAAAAGTCAAATACCCCGTAGCAAGCTGACGGGACATCAAACTTGCAACGCAGCAAGCTGCGGGGTATTTGACCCTCGCGGCATTCGCCAAATGTCTGCTTCGCAGCCGCTTGGCTCATTGCTCACGGGAATAAACCTAACTAAAAAGAAATCATTATACAACAAAAGGAGCTTTCTATGCCACCTCTTCACCTTTTTATTAAACCCGCTTCAGGAACCTGCAATCTTCGCTGTAATTACTGCTTTTATTCAGATATTATGAACCATCGCCGTGTCTCCTCCTACGGCATTATGTCAGAAGAAACACTAAAAGAGCTTATTCTAAAAGCTTTTGCCTACGCAGAAGAAGAATGTACCCTCTCCTTTCAGGGCGGAGAACCCACACTTGCTGGTTTGTCCTTCTATCGTAAATGCATTGCACTCTGCAAAGAATACAATCAAACAAATTTAAAGCTTCACTTTGCGATACAGACCAACGGCTACCAGCTTTCAGAAGAATGGATTGCTTTTCTTACCGAGAATCACTTTCTTGTGGGAATCTCTCTCGATGGCACTCTACACACTCACAATGCCTTCCGGCACACCCCAGAAGGAAAAGATACTTTTTATGATATAATGAACACCATACAACTGCTTCAAAGCTATCAAACAGACTTTAACATTCTCACTGTTGTCAATAAAAAAACAGCGGCAAATGTTGATAAAATTTACCGCTTTTATCTAAAAAACAAATTTGAATACCTGCAATTTATTCCTTGCCTCGATCCTTTTCAAGCTATCCCCGGCTCCATGGAATATTCTCTGACTAATGAAGGCTATGCTTCTTTTTTATGTCGTCTATTTGACTTGTGGTACACAGATTTCAAGGCAGGACGCGGCATTTCCATTCGACTATTTGACAATTATCTCTCCTTGCTCATTTATGGCTATGCAGAAGCATGTGACATGAATGGCATATGTAGTATGCAGCATGTCGTGGAAGCCGATGGAAGTGTCTATCCCTGTGATTTCTATGTTATGGACTCCTACTGTCTGGGAAATATAACAATGTCTGATCTCACAGCCATCAATCAAAAACGAAAAGAAATAAGCTTTATAGAAGCTTCCGAGAAAAAACCAAAAGCCTGCTTATCTTGCGAATACTTTGCTCTCTGCCGCGGAGGCTGTATGCGCTACCAATTAAAAACAGACGAAAATGAACCTCCGAAAAATATCCTCTGTTCTGCATACCATCAATTCTTTACATATTCCCTGCCAAGACTTAAAGAACTGGCACAGCTAGTGAAAAAAGTATTATAATCAAAATAAGGAAGATCCCCCACAGATAAATTGGGAAATCTTCCTTATTATTATATATCTCTGCTCTTTTACTTATTATATCCTTCTGGATTTGCCAACTGCCAGCGCAGACTGTCCTCACACATCTCGTCCAATGTTCTTTCTGCTTTCCATCCCAGCTCTTCATACGCAAGTGCTGGATCCGCATAACACTCCGCAATATCTCCTGCTCTTCTAGGCTTAATCACATATGGAATATCTTTGCCCGCCGCCTTAGAAAATGCTTTTACAACATCCAGCACGCTATAGCCTTTGCCTGTACCAAGGTTGTAGATGCGCACCTTGCTCTCTTTTTTTAACATATCCAATGCCTTGACATGCCCTGCTGCCAGATCCATCACATGAATATAGTCACGCACACCTGTTCCATCTGGTGTTGGGTAATCATCGCCAAATACTCCAACCTCTTTCAGCTTTCCAACTACCACCTGTGTAATATATGGTGTTAGATTGTTTGGTATCCCCTTTGGGTCCTCCCCAATCCTTCCACTCTTATGTGCACCAACTGGATTAAAATAGCGCAGCAATATAACATTCCACTCTGGATCTGCTGTGTGAAGATCGGTGAGAA
This sequence comes from uncultured Clostridia bacterium, assembly GCA_947088195.1. Taxonomy (GTDB): domain Bacteria; phylum Bacillota; class Clostridia; order Lachnospirales; family Lachnospiraceae; genus RGIG8607. The sequence continues at coordinate 2,823 of CAMUFS010000215.1, read as the reverse complement.
TCTCCTCCAACATCAGCTTTGTTCTTCCATAAGGATTTGTCACTGACAGCGGGAAATCTTCCTTGATCGGCACACTCTTTGGACTTCCGTACACAGTTGCAGAAGAGCTGAACACAATCTTCTTCACTCCATGATTTCTCATTACATCACAGAGAACCAAAGTGCCTGTGACATTATTATAATAATACTCCAGAGGCTTCACAACCGACTCTCCCACAGCCTTAAGCCCTGCAAAATGTATTACAGATTCAATATCCTCCTTATCGAAAATATTCTCCATCGCCTCACGATCAAGCAGATCTGCCTTGTAAAATGTAATCTTCTTTCCTGTGATCTCCTCCACACGCCTCACTGCCTCCGCGCTGGAATTGCAAAGATTATCCACCACAACAACCTCATAACCCGCTTCCAAAAGCTCTATGCAGGTATGACTTCCAATAAAGCCTGCACCACCTGTCACTAAAACTGCCATTTCAACCCTCTTTTCTGCGCTGCTTGGCACCTAACAATTTTGTGCCAAGCAGCGCACAGACACAAAATGCACCCTCTTTTTGCTTGAAGCTTTTATTCTTCAATAAGCTCTACTTCTACTTTATCCAGATGCCAGATATCATCCACATAATTCTGGATGGTTCTGTCAGAGGAGAATTTACCACATTTTGCAGTATTTAACATTGCCATTCTCGCCCACGCTTTTCTGTCACGGTACGCTTTATCCACTTTCTTATGCGCTTCGGCATAGGACTGGAAATCTTTTAGAATAAAATAAGTATCTGCCCTGTCACTCTGTCTGGTGTTCAACAAAGAATCATATATCTCGCGGAACAGCTCTGGATCATTTGGAGCATAGTACCCGTTAATAAGCTGCATCAACACCTTGCGCACTGCTTGATCATTGTTGAAAATATCCATAGGATCGTAACCGCCCTCATTTTCATAGCGGATAACCTCATCAGAGCTCAAGCCGAAGATAAAGGCATTTTCTGCTCCTACTTCCTCCACAATCTCAACGTTGGCACCATCCATTGTGCCAAGTGTCACTGCGCCATTTAACATAAACTTCATATTGCCTGTTCCAGAAGCTTCCTTGCTCGCTGTGGAGATCTGCTCACTAACATCAGCAGCGGCAAAGATAATCTCTGCATTTGATACACGATAATTTTCGATAAATACCACCTTCAGTTTTCCATTGATGGATTTATCATTATTGATTACATCTGCAACACTATTGATTAACTTAATGGTTAATTTTGCACGGCGATAACCCGCTGCTGCTTTTGCGCCAAAGATAAAGGTTCTTGGATAGAAATCCATATCAGGATTTTCCTTAATCTCATTATACAGATGCATTACATGAAGAATATTCAAAAGCTGGCGCTTATATTCATGCAGGCGCTTTACTTGTACATCATAGATGGAATTTGGATCGATCTCCACCCCATTGTGCTCCAGAATATATTTCGCCAGACGCACTTTATTCTGATACTTAATCTGCATAAATTCTTCCTGACATTTTACATCATCCACGTAAACAGACAATCTATCCATCTGCATTAAATCAGTAATCCAGCCGTCACCAATCTTATCTGTCACCCAGTTAGCCAAAAGAGGATTTGCATGAAGCAAAAATCTTCTCTGGGTAATACCATTTGTCTTATTGTTGAATTTCTCTGGCATCATCAGATAGAAGTCATGCAACGTCTCTTTCTTGAGAATCTCTGTGTGCAGCTTTGCCACACCATTGACAGAAAATCCTCCGACAATCGCAAGATGAGCCATCTTTACCTGACCATCATAGATAATTGCCATACTCTTGATCTTATCCTGCTGTCCCGGATATTTATTCTGAATCTCCAAAATAAAGCGACGGTTAATTTCCTCCACAATCTGGTAGATTCTTGGAAGCAATCTTGAAAACAGCTCGATCGGCCATTTCTCCAGCGCCTCAGACATAATTGTGTGATTGGTGTAGGCACATGTCTTTGTCGTCACATTCCATGCCTCTTCCCATGTAAGCCCTTCCTCGTCCATAAGGATTCTCATAAGCTCTGCCACAGTGACAGTAGGATGTGTGTCATTTAACTGGAATATTACCTTCTCATATAACTTCTTAATATCACTGTGTTTATCCTTGTACTTCTTAACCGCAGTCTGAATACTTGCAGAAATAAAGAAATACTGCTGTTTTAAACGCAATTCCTTGCCGGCATAATGGTTATCATTTGGATAGAGCACCTCGACAATCGTTCTTGCCAGATTCTCCTGCTCCACTGCTGTATGGTAATCCCCTTTATCGAAAGAAGCAAGGTTAAAACGCTGTACAGGCTGTGCATCCCAGATACGAAGTGTGTTGACTACATTATTGCCATAGCCCACAATAGGAAGATCATAAGGAACCGCACGCACTACCTGATAATTCTCCTGAATAAAATGCTCTCTGCCGTTCGCATCTCTCACCACGCGCACATAGCCACCAAATTTTACTTCCGTCGCATACTCATCCCTGCGGATCTCAAAAGGATTGCCATCCTTTAACCAATCGTCTGGCGCCTCCACCTGATAGCCATCCTCAATTTTCTGCATAAACATACCATAGCGATAACGGATGCCGCAGCCATACGCAGAATAGCCAAGAGAAGCGAGTGAATCCAAAAAGCATGCTGCCAGACGGCCCAGACCGCCATTTCCAAGAGCTGGATCTGGCTCCTGATCCTCAATCAGGTTCATATCGCAGCCAAGCTCCTTCAGAGCTTCCTTCACGCCATCGTAAAAGGTCAAATTAATCAAATTATTGCCAAGTGCTCTTCCCATCAAAAATTCCAT
>CAMUFS010000214.1 GCA_947088195.1 uncultured Clostridia bacterium | reverse complement strand
CGATCTGGGAAGAAAGCTCCGAAACCTTCTCTGCAAGTGCAGGCTTCTCTTTTGTCAGAGCTTTTGCAGACATAGCAATGGCATTTTCACAAAGTGCCCCCATTGTAATTAATTCTCTATTTAACAAATCCAACTGTTCATCAAATCGAAAACGCATTATCCAAACCTCCCCGTAATATAATTCTCTGTGCGCTTATCCTGCGGCATAGAGAACAGCTTCTCTGTTTCACCCAATTCTATCATTTCTCCCAGAAGAAAAAATGCTGTTCTGTCAGATATGCGAAGTGCCTGCTGCATATTGTGTGTCACAATAATAATGGTGTATTTCTTTTTCAATTCCATCACAAGCTCTTCTATTTTTGCTGTAGAAATTGGATCCAGTGCACTGGTCGGTTCGTCCATTAATAAAACCTCTGGTTCTACTGCTAAAGCGCGGGCAATGCAAAGCCGTTGTTGCTGGCCTCCTGACATACCCAGCGCAGATTTTTTCAGTCTGTCTTTTACTTCATCCCAAATTGCCGCACCTTTTAAAGAACGCTCCACAATCTCATCCAATGCTGCTTTCGAGCGAATACCGTGTGTTCTTGGCCCAAAAGCAATATTATCATAAATGCTCATTGGAAATGGATTGGGCTTTTGAAATACCATTCCTACACGTTTACGCAACAGATTAATATCTATCGTCCCATAAATATTTTCCCCATCCAAACAAATATCACCCTCGATATGGCAGTTTTCCACCAAGTCATTCATTCGGTTCAGGCTTTTTAATAATGTGGATTTTCCACAGCCAGATGGACCAATCAGTGCAGTAATTTCATGTTCCTTAAATGCCACATTTATTTTTTTTAATGCCTGAAAATTGCCATAGAATAGATCCAAATTCCGAACCAAAATTTTATCCATCTGTATTTCTACCTCCAATTTTTTTCACCACAAAGCCAGACAATCCATTAATCAGAATAACAACCACCAACAATACAACTGCCGTCGCATAAGTCTGATTGATATACAATCCCTCACCCGAAATAGAATACATATGAACAGACAAGGTTCGCGCCGAAGAAAAAAAGCTGTCTGCTATCTCCGCAACTGTCCCCGCAGTAAAAATAAGTGCCGCTGATTCGCCAACAATGCGCCCAATCCCAAGAATAACACCAGATAAAATACCCGGAACCGCACAAGGAAGAACAATGGAAAACACCGTTCGCAATTTTCCGGCTCCAAGCCCAAAGCTTCCCTCCCGATAGCTGTCTGGGACACTTCGCAGGGCCTCCTCGGTTGTCCGCATAATAAGTGGCAAGATCATAATACTTAGCGTCAAAGCTCCTGATAATAAGGATAGACCCAAATTAAGATATTTCACAAAAAACAGGGAGCCAAACAGCCCATAAACAATGGACGGAATCCCAGATAATGTATCTACAGCGATATCCACAAGAAAAATAAGCCTGTTTCTGTGTGTGCTTCTTCTTGCATATTCTGTCAGATATACCGCTGCGCCAATTCCTACTGGAACCGCAAACAGCAGAGACAATATCATAATAAACAATGTATTGATAAGTGCTGGGAGCAAAGATACATTCTGTGTTGTATATTTTACTGCAAATAAATCCAGCGATAAATTAGGAATCCCTTTTACTAATATATATACGATAAGAAACACCAGTGCAAGCACTGTAAGGCATGTTGCAAGGCATACAGAAAGAAACAAGAGAAAGGATCTGGGATCTCGTCTGTATACATACCATCTTTGTCTTAGATCACCAAGCATTTATTGCATCCTCCTTTTTAACAAAGAAAGCGACAGATTGATCACAAGAATAAAGACAAACAAAACAATCGCTGTGCCAATCAATGCCTGACGATGCAAATCAGTAGAATATCCCATTTCCAGTACAATGTTTGTGGTTAATGTTCGAACCCCAGAGAGAATACTTTTTGGAATCACTGCCTGATTTCCAGCAACCATCATTACTGCCATTGTCTCACCGACTGCCCGCCCAATCCCCAATACTATTCCTGCAAAAATACCACTCTTTGCATCAGGAAGAACAATATAAAAAATACTTCTTTCATGGGAAGCTCCAAGAGCAAGCCCGCCTTCATAGTAGCTTTTTGGAACTGCTCGGATTGAGGTTTCCGAAACCTTAATAATAGTCGGCAATATCATCAATCCCAATAAAACAGAGGCAGCCAAAGCACTCATACCACGCCCGCCAAATAGCTCTCGTATAAGCGGAACCAATACTACTAATCCAAAAAATCCATATACAACAGATGGAATCCCTGCCATCAAATCAACTGCCGATTTTAATGGCACATAGATATTTTTTGGACAGAAATGCACCATAAACACCGCTGTTAATATTCCAATCGGCACACCAATAAGCAAGGCTCCGGCAGTTACATAGAGAGAACCAACAATCATGGGAAAAATCCCATAAAGATTATTTGCTGGTTTCCATTTTGTGCCAAACAAAAACTTAAAAACACCAATTTCTCTTATTGCCGGAATACCACTTGCAAATAAAAATACACTGATCAATATTACCGCTGTTATAGAAACACAAGCCGTCAAGAAAAAAAGCTGTTTCATTGCTTTTTCTTTTAAATGCTTCATAATCTACCCCTTACCGTTCTACTGTGATAGTTCATCCCAATTCACAACGCTTCCCATAAAAATATCTCTCACCTGCTCACTTGTAAGGTTATTTACAGGACAATCTTTATTTACAATCACTGTAATGCCATCCATCGCAATCACAGTTGCGTTCAACCCTTTTTCCTTCTCGGAATCCTTTAATTCGCGGGAAGCCATGCCAATATCACAGGTTCCATCTATTGTATCAGACATACCAGTGGAAGAATCACTTTGTTGTATCTCGATTGTAACATTTGGATTCTTCTCAAGATACGCCTCCTTAAGTTTTTCCATAACAGGGCTAACTGAACTAGAACCAGATATAGTAATTTTCCCAGAATCCATTTTTCCACTGTAGGAATCCGCGTCAGATACAGGAATATATCCATTCTCTTCTATTATTGCCTGCCCATCTGCACTCATAATAAAATTAATAAAATCCTGTGCTATATCACTGAGCCCATCTTTCGTTGCAATGTGAAACGGGCGAGCAACTTCGTATACACCATCTCTAATATTCTGAACCGTCCCATCCACACCATCAATTTGAAGTGCTTTTACTGTATTATTCATGGAGCCAAGAGAAATATATCCAATCGAATATAGGTCTCCAGCAACGGTTGTCATCATAACAGACGTAGAGTTTGTGACCGCTGCGGTGTCTGCTGTATAATCAATCTTCTCTCCTGCTTCATTTTTCTGCTCAATTCCAAACAACTCTATAAATGCACCGCGCGTGCCTGAGCCATCCTCACGGGTAAGCACATGGATCTCATTTGTTGTGTTAAATTTGGCAAGCTCCTCTTGACCTCGATTGCCGCACCCTGCCAATGCAGACAATGTAAGAACACCTACAAAGATAACCTTCAGATATTTTTTTGATATTTTCATTCTACAATTCTCCTTTGCTTTCTTATGTTTTTTACAAATATAACATACAACAAAAAAATCAAATCCAATATCGTGTAAATGTAAAATCCATGTAAAATATATCTCTTTATAGTATTCTGCTCATATTAAAAGGACTTCCTTAGAAAAGAAAGCCCTCTTTCTGTCTTTGCTATTTATGAAATAGTAACAGCCATGTCATCAAAAACAATTTTATGAATGTTGTACTGCTACTAATGCTTGATTTTTCTTTACCATCTCTGTTATCTGCTCTCTGGTATATGCCCCCAGAAACTTTCTCTCTTCCTTGCTTAATGCCTTTGGATCTATTGGTTCTCCAAATTCTATCACGGTGTGAACTGGCTTTACCTTGGGCACCTGATCCTCAAAGATTGCGGAATTATGATTCATCGCCACCGGAATAATCAGACAGCCCGCTTTCTCTGCCATCTTAAGACTGCCCTCCTTAAACGGCATAAGCTCTGTCTCATCCTCCCCTTTATTTCTTGTTCCTTCTGGGAAAATACAAATGGATATACCCGACTTTAATTTATTAATGCCATCCAGAACCATCTTAAGTCCCTGCTTCATATCATCTCTATCAAGAAATAAGCAATTTACCAGCTTCATCCACGTACTTAAAAATGGAATCTTCTCCATCTCTTTCTTGGCGACAAACCCTGTCAGATCGGGAACTAACGTGTAAATAATTAAAATATCAAAAAAACTTCTGTGATTTCCAACATACAGCACTGCCTGATCTCTAGGGATTCTGTCCCTTCCTATCACTGTCGTTTTTGTGGCAGAGCAAAGCTTAAGAATACAGCGAAAACCTCCTTGAACCATGGAGAGAGCTATTCTTTGCTTTTTTCTCTCATCAAATTTCCCCACTATCCACAAAACTCCCCATGCTGGAATCCCAAATAAAAAAAACAAAAATAAAAATACTGCTATACTAGCCACCCGAATCATATCCATTTTCTCCCTTGTAACTTTTATTTTAGCTTATTATACGCAGTTCTCTTTAAAGATACCACAAATCTTCTATTGGCAAATCTCAAATTTTTGAACCATTTTATTTAGTATTTCTGCCTGTGATGCTAACTCCTCCGAAGTTGCTGAGGTTTCCTCGGATGCCGCAGAATTATCATGTATTCCATGTGCAATCTCTTCAATTCCTACGCGAAGCTGTTTCATATTTTCAGCCTGAACAACCGCATTTTCAGCCGTCTCCTGAATCAATATCTTTACATCACCCACCGCACTTACCGATTTCTTTAGCGAATCCATCGCACCTGATGCAATCGTATTTCCCTTGTCAATCTCTTCTATGGAAATCTCAATTAACTCTTTTGTCGTGCTCGCTGCCTTAGAACTCTCCAATGCCAATTTTCCAATCTCATCTGCGACAACGGCAAAGCCTCGTCCTGCTTCACCGGCACGGGCCGCTTCTATTGAGGCATTTAATGACAAAAGATTGGTCTGGGATGCAATATCCTCAATCGTCTGAATAATTCCAACAACCTGCTGGGATGTTTCATGAATCTTATTCATGGCATCTGTCATCAATCTCATCTTTTCCTGATTTTCTTCGATCATCGCGGCTGCCTGTGTGGTCGCTTTGGCGGAGTCCTCCGCTTTTCTTCGGCTATTTTCCACCTGATCTGCAACGGTATTGGTCGTCGCAGCAAGCTGTTCCACTGACGCCGCCTGTTCTTCTGCCCCCTCTGCCAATACTTGAGAAGCTGTGGCAAGCTCACTCGCACCGACGGACACTCTCTCAGCACTCTCATTAATTCCAACCATAACCTGGTTCATGGAATCCGAAATATTAAGCAAAGCCGTTTTTATTTTCTGAAATTCCCCGGCATAATCATTTTTCAGATCAATGCTAAGCTTTCCATCTGCAATCTGCGCCAGCACTTCTGCTGTCTCATCAATATATACAATATATTTTTTTAACCGATTAACTGTCTTTTGAAAAGAATCGCCAAGCTCCCCGATCTCATTTCTGCTTGTGATAGAGAGATTGACATCTAAATTTCCTTCCGCAAGCTGTTGTGCTATATGATTCAGCTCCAATATAGGTTTTGTCAAGCTTTTCGCA
>CAMUFS010000213.1 GCA_947088195.1 uncultured Clostridia bacterium | reverse complement strand
GAAAAACGTCGGCGCTTAGCGAGGTATCTCACGAGCTTAGCGTCCGCTACGTTTTTCACTAAGCGGGAGCGGGGTGACAGAGGACCATAGACAATTCTCTGGGCGGACCCTTCTAAAATATAATTCATCACCCCACAATCACAAATAACCTATAAGGATGTTCTGTATAAAGTATAATTTATAATAATTCATACTATATTTCTTTTAAAAATGCCACATACCCTCTCATCGCTTCATATACATCTGCCTTGCTCACTATCTCCCAAGGTGCATGCATATTGAGCACAGCGACACCACTGTCTATCACTTCCATATTATAAGAAGCCACATATTTTGCGATTGTTCCGCCGCCTCCCTGATCTACTTTTCCAAGCTCTGCAGTCTGGAAAGAAACCTGATGCTTCTCCAAAGCTGCGCGCAGCCTTGCAATATACTCAGGATTTGCGTCATTGGAGCTGCTCTTTCCTCTGGCCCCTGTATATTTATTAAAGGTCAGCCCTCTTCCAAAATATGCCGTATTCTTCTTCTCATTTACAGATGGATAATTGGGATCAAACGCTGCACTCACATCAGAGGAAAGCATCTGAGAATTTTGAAGTGCTCTTCTCACCTTAAGCTCAGAGTAATCACCCATGCGATCCATCAGCTCTGCCACAGAATTTTCAAAAAATTTGGACTCCATGCCCGTAGCGCCTGTGCTTCCCACTTCCTCCTTATCCACCAGCAGGCAGACACAGGTTCTATCTGTCTTGTCAAGCTCCAAAAGTGCTGTGAGAGAAGTGTAAGCACATACTCTATCATCATGTCCATACCCCATCACCATACTTCTGTCAAGTCCATAATCCCTTGCCTCTCCTGCAGGAACACACTCAAGCTCGGCGGAAAGAAAATCTTCCTCCTCAAAACCATACTTATCCAAAAGAAGCTTTAAAATATTTGCCTTCACAGAATCCTTATCTTCTTCCTTCAATGGCATACTGCCTATTAAGATATTGAGATCTTCTCCTTCCACTACCTTAGCGGCCTTTTTTTCCATCTGGCTAGCTGACAGATGCACCAGTAAATCCGAGATACCAACAACTGGATCACCAGCATTATCGCCAATATTTATCTCTATCTTCGTTCCATCCTTCTTCACTACCACACCATGAAGTGCAAGCGGCAATGTCACCCACTGATATTTTTTAATTCCTCCATAATAATGCGTGTCCAGCATAGCCATATTGGTATCCTCATACAGAGGATTCTGCTTTAAATCAAGCCTTGGAGAATCAATATGTGCCCCCAGAATCTTCATTCCGTTCTCTAATGGCTCGTCACCTACCAGATACAACACCAAAGCTTTATCCATATTATTGTAATAAAGCTTATCTCCTGCCTTTGCAGTTTCTCCCTCAGCGATCAATTTCTTTAGATCACGATAGCCCTTTTCCTCTGCCAAACGAATGGCTTCCTTTACACACTCTCTTTCTGTCTTGCATGTGGAGATATATGCTTTGTAACCCTCATTATAGCGCATAACCTCCTCCACCTTCGCATCATCATACTTATTCCATGCGATTCTCTCAAGATCCTTATCCTTCTTCGTTTCCTTTGTTTCTTCCATGATTGCCTCCTATTTTACATAATATATAGTATCATTATCAAGGCAGATCGCTATTAACCTACCTCCAAATAAATAACCACCATCAATTCCCATACGCTTTCCATTTTTCCAGACAACACCGGGCGTCTGCCTCTCTCCCCGCACTCTCTGTATCTCAGAGGTAGGCGTATGACCAAATATCACTCTTCCTTCCAGATTAATATCAAATGGATGCATCAAAAACTCTTCCTTCGCCCACAAAAGAGTCTGTCTGTCCTGCTCCTCCATCAATTCCCTCCATGAAGAATACACCGTCTTCTTTGGAATCACCCCACCATGCACCAGCACTGTACTGCCAAGAATCTGATAGAGCGGTCTTGTGCTCAAAAAACGAAAAATTCTCTGCTGTTGCTGTGCAGACATTCTGCTATATTCCTCAAAGGTATCTTCCCCTCCATGCTTAAACCACAGCTCCATATCAATAAAATTCCGCTTTCCATACACACGGCTCTTCAAGCCCTCCAGAAGAAATTCCTCATGATTTCCCAAAATCAACTCCATATTATCTGCATCCATAATATGCTCCAACACACGAAAAGACTCTGGTCCTTTATCGATCGTATCTCCAATCACATAGAGAAAATCCCGTTCTGAAAAATCAATCTCTCGCAGCAAATGCAAAAATACTTCATAGTATCCATGTATATCTGCTGTCACATAAACCATACCTATACCCCCGCATACCACATGGTGACGCTGCATAAACCATACATATCCATCCTATACTCTCTGTCCGTCTCTAATTTTATCATAATCCCAAAAAAGTGCAAGATGCCTAATTCACTCACTTCTTAAATTTTTGTAAAATTCATAAAATATGCTGTCACAAACCAATTCCTGTGATATAATGGAAGAATCAAACTATGCCAAAGAGAGGAACCCTATGAACGTAATACGATTTACCTCTACCTATAAGCCCGATGGGAAAGACTACACAAAGATCACTTTGTGGAACCGTTACATCCAAAACAAAACACTGCTTGTCACATTATTTATTCCCACAGTAGGAGCCTTATATTTTCTATATACCAATCCCGGACCATTTTGGTGGATCTTTATCCTAATTATGCTCTATCCTCTGTACAGTGTAATTGGATTTTCCTTTAAGATAAAAAAACACTTAAAATTCCGAAGTCCCGCAGATATAGCTAAAACAGAATACACCTTTATGAATAATGGCATTCTTGCCGATCGAATAGAGATGCAGAAGCTTGATATGACTCACTGGGAAGACGTCAACACTTTGTGGGAATTAAAGGATTATCTTTTATTATATAATAAGGACAGGCTTGTATTAGTATTTTCCAAAAAAGATATGGACCCCGGACAGCCAGAGCAGATACGCAGTTTTATTCTGGAACATCTGTCAGGCAGACAAGGCGGACGATACAAAAAGTCCAGACTCTTCTGAGTCTGAACTTTCTTACGCATACAAGCAGGCAAAAAACATCCCCTACTCGATCGCTTCTTTTTTCTTAATCTTATACATCTTAAGATAATAAGTAAACATCAATGGAATATCTGCTCCAACCCAAGCGATCGGTCCTGCCAGACATATCCCCAGATATCCAAGACGCTCCGCCAAGAAAAATGCCACAAATGCTCTCATCACAAGCTCCGCCACGCCTGCCATCATTGGCATAAATCCATCTCCCATTCCCTGAAGCACATTGCGATAGATAAAAATAAGCCCCAGAGGAATAAAAAACATTGCGATTGTATTCAAATATTCTCTTGCATACGCCATCACCTCCGGCTGATCTCCCGTGATAAATAAAGATACCAGCACACCGCCTCCAAACACCACAAGCAAACTGCCAAGCACACAAAAAATACAAGAAATAATAATACAGCTATTCACACCTTTGCGAATCCTATCCATCCTTCCAGCACCCAAATTCTGGCCTGTATAGGAAGCCATCGTCGCACCAAATGTCACTGCTGGCTGAGTTGCAAGCTGCTCTGCCTTACACGCCGCCGTATAAGCTCCCACAACCGTAGAACCAAAGCTATTGATCGCGCTCTGCAAGATCATAGTGCCAACCGCAGTAATAGAAAACTGCAGCGCCATTGGAACTCCCACCTTCATCAACTGAAACGCACTGTGATGATTATAGGACAGCTCCTCTTTCTGAAATCGAAGAATTGGAAAACGCTTCCTAATATAAATCAAACAAAGCACCGCAGACACTGCCTGTGAGATCACAGTCGCATAGGCAGCGCCAGCGACACCTGACTGCAAAGTCACAATAAAAAACATATCCAACACAATATTTAACACAGAAGAAATAATTAAAAAATACAGTGGCGTCTTGCTATCCCCCAGCGCGCGCAATATCCCTGCAAGCAGATTATAAAACATCGTTGGCAACATTCCCGCAAATATCACAATAATATAAATTGCCGCCTTATCAAAGATATCCTCCGGCGTATTCATCAAGGCAAGCATCGGTCGAGTTAGGCAAATGGTCAACACCGTAAGCACCACTGAGATAATTAGGCCAAGATATACCGACATGGCCACATAATGCCTAAGTCCTCTCTCATCTCCCGCACCAAATCGCTGTGCAGCCAGCACAGAAAACCCACTTGTAATACCCATAACAAAACCAAGCACCAAAAAAGAGAGCGAGCCTGTCGATCCAACCGCCGCTAATGCCCGAACACCCAAAAATCTCCCCACAATAATAGTATCCACCATACTATAAAGCTGCTGAAATATATTTCCAATCAAAAGTGGGATGGAAAACGCCAATATCAGCCTTGCCGGACTGCCCTCTGTCATATCCTTAGTCATACCAAATTCCCTCCTCAGCCTTAATCATAATCACTGCCCCTTCCTTTAAACTCATCCCCAGTTTATATCAGAAAGATAAACACACCTATCTTACTGGATTTTTGTTCACTTGTAAATAGATGATTTTTACAAAAATCTAAAAAAAATTGGCAAAAAACAATTAAAAATGAGCAAACAGCTTTATCAACCATATTATAACAAATACCGTTGTTGAGAAAGCGTGAAACATGAGAGAAGCAGGGAGAACCCCTGCTTATAACAAATACCGTTGTTGTTGAGAAAGGTCCCCATAGCAAAACATATAAACTACCTAAGAAATTGGTGCATATTGGAAAACTGAGGGAACTATCCTCTGCACAGAGAGAAAATCTTGAGAGAATAATGACGAGGAAATAGAACCTGTGCAAACGGTAAAATCGATTGAAAAATAATGGATTTGGAAGTATAATAAATGTATGTAAGTAGATAACTTAAATACAAATTAGTATTTGAAAGGGGAACCTTTATGAACGCAAGTAATAGAAATGATGGATGGATACTTGGAAGGATATATTTTAACACAGAAGATAAAAGAGTAATTGTCAAGAGACTGCATGGTGGTTATACTATGAATTTTGGAAACAAGATGGCTTGGATATTGAATATTATTTTTGTTATCGGTATTAGCATTATGGTGGTTGCTGTTCTCTGATACAATTCCAGTTTGCATGGCGGAAATTAATGGAGGAGTTATGAAATGATGATTTCAGGTGTAATATACGGATTTGTTGCATTGATTATGATAGGAATTGGTATTTCACAACTGAAAAGTGAAAAGCCAGTTGGATTTTATACTGGAGAAAAGCCACCAAGTAGGGATGACATATCAGATGTGAAGCAATGGAACAGAAAGCATGGCACAATGTGGATCCTTTACGGAATGATTATTGTTATATCATGGATATGTGGTTGCATACTCGGTGATGGCATTGTTGCAGTGGTTCCATTAATTGGTGGCGTAATAATTCCACTTGGCTTTATGATTTGGTATCATCATAGTTTGACTGGAAAGTATAAAATTAAATAGGAAAATTTATATTTGAAAGAGAAGACATCATAAAAAAATTTGCTTTGGTATTGCCATAATATTAGTGAACACCAAAACATTTTCAGCTTTTTTGCGTCTATATAAATGAAAGGCAATAATTAGTAACAGAGGTCCGCAGAACCAAAGCATTGGTATCCTCCGTCACCGCGCTCCCGCTTAGT
>CAMUFS010000212.1 GCA_947088195.1 uncultured Clostridia bacterium | reverse complement strand
AGGACTATAGCCAATTCTCTGGGCGGACCCTTCTAAAATATGATTCATCACCCCATAATCACCAATAGCCTATAAGGATATTTTGTATAAAGTATACTTTGTTATTTTCTCTTCCAGCCAAGCAATGTTTTTTTAAAGTTCTTTTTATTTTCCACCACAGATGCATGATTTGGATATTTGTCCCAATAGGTCATGGCTTTTTTTATATCTTCTGGCGCTCCAAGCCCATATGCATAGATCTCACCTAATCCAATGGCTGATAAGGGTTGATCTGGATAGCGCTCAAATTCTTGTTTTGCCAGTGTATAGTTGACCGTTGTTCCAAGTCCTTTTAGATAGCATGTCCCAAGCATCTCTGATCCCCAGTAATTCTCCTTGTCATGAGAGGCGAGTAGATGCTGAAAGGCTTTGTTAAAGTCTGGTTCTATTCCATCTCCACCATAAAAATAGATCTCTCCCAAATAATTATGACAGCCTATTTCATTCCCACTTAAATATTGTTCAAAAAAATCTCTTGCTTTTTTGAGATTTCTTGGCATTTTCCCCCGAAAACTGTACAGCTTGCCAAGATAAAAGCCCGCCTGCTTATAGTCATAGCTCAATGCACGTTTATAATATTCCTCCGCTCTTGCCGGCTCTGTTTCCTCCAGCTTCATCCCTATTTTTACAATATAAAAGGGATCTCCTTTATCCGCAGCAAGCTGCATAATCTCTTGTGCCTTTTTTTCATTTTTCGGCACGCCATAATCACCCGAAGTCAATATATCAATATAATTTGGCACCCCCATAATCATATTTTCATGAATTAGTTCATCATACATAGAAGCTGCTTTTTCTGCCCAGCGCCTAAACTGCCAATCCAATTCAATTTTTGTCATCCGGCTAAAGTCCATCTCTGTAAGCTGAGCCACATCTCCAAAATAATAGGCATTTGCCACTAGATATTTTGTAAAAAGCTCTCCTGAATCCGCGATGGCACACACTTCATCCCAGATCTCCTTGGAGGAATGGTATGGCTCCCTCACAAAGCTGCCACATCTTGGCTGAAAACCAGCTACCCTTCTCGCGGCAAACATGCCAAGTGCGCTTCCCCGCTCAATACTTTGATTGAGGTATTCTTCTACTTTATCATCCTCTATTGGAAAATGAAATCCCGGATCGATAAAGCTGGAGCCTGCATAGCAGCGCGCCAAAAAATAACAGGCATCTCCATCTCCTTCCTTCACTGCCTGCGTCAAAAGTGCAAATGCCTCCTTGCCATTATCAAAAGCTCTCTCCAGCCATAGAATCCGAACGGCTCTCTCCACCCTATCATCTAATTTTACCATTTTATTACACACCTTCCTTATTTGTGATATTTGATCCTTATTGTAACAGATTTGTAAAAGGAAGTAAATTATCAACATTCCTTCATACTGGGAGACATTTTTAAAGCCATCGTTGATTTACCGGGCTATCAGCAGTATAATAATATCAATAACCCTGTTTCTTTGTGTTATACCATCACTTCATAATTATAGAAGAGAAAGGAAGCCTCATGCCTCAAAAAAATAAACGCTGCCCCATCTGCAGCGGAAAATTAAAAACAATCGGCAATACTATTATTTGCAGTGAGTGTGGTTATCGGTTATATGGGAGTGAAGCTACTATACATACAGCAGAAGCTTCAAGCACTTACTCCCAGCCATCCACAGATCCTCAATATTCCAATAAACAGAATCCAGATGGTCCTATTTCTTCTCCATATTCCAAAGGAAATGGCAGACAGAACCGAGCTGCGCTCTTTATTGTATTTGGCGTTATCGCAATCTCTGCAGTTGTGCGGCTTGGTCTTTTTTTCTATCCACTTCTTTTGTCAACCCCTTCTGAGCAGGCTTCTTCCATCGCTATAGCAGAAAGCAGCCAGACATCAACAAAAGAAACCTCTTCTTCCCGCAGCCTTCCAGAATCAGATATGTTTCGTCAATTTATCAGTGCTGTATTTCAGAAAAAATACTGGGAAGTAACCTCAAATGAGCTTGCTACCATCACATCCTTGGAATTATCTTATCAGGATTCTGGCTACCGGATGCTTGCCTATACTCTGAAGAATGGCAGAAGCGGAACCTTTTATTATAATAACGATACTGTAAAAACCAGCGATCTGGACGTATTTACTGGACTGGAATATCTAAAATTAGATCGGGAACAGCTACATGAGGGAGATCTGGATCACCTCACCAATCTCACAGCGCTTTGGTGCTGCAACTCTCCTGCTGAGCTTGCAAAGATTGTTCGTCCCTCCCAGCTCACCACATTGGGAATTCATTCAAATATTTTTCTATCAAATTTGGACGACATCCATCTATTTCAAAATATTACTAACTTAACGATTGATGGAGGAGATTATCATCTAAAGGACATCCGTGGTCTCTCCTCCTTAAAAAAGCTTACTTCTCTTACTCTTAATGCCGTTGATGGCCTAGAAAGCTTCCGTGTTCTCTATGACCTTCCACAGCTTGCGTCTCTTTCCATTGAATCCAAGTCACTGCGTGACATCGGATTTATATCAAATATGCCAAATTTAAAAGCATTATCCATCAAGGACAGCGAAATCCTGTCTATTGCAGCCTTGGAGGATTGCAAAAATACTTTGATAAAATTAGATTTAAGCGGAAATTATCAGCTTTCCGACTATGCTATTATTTCGGAGCTTTACCAACTCACAGACCTTACCTTGTCTGTTCCTTATTTATTTGAAGAATCCTTGCCGATTCCAGAGCTTGCTAATATGCAAAATCTTACAAAGCTGTCCATTGGGCATTTTGACAATTTAGAACCACTAAGATATGCTCCATCTCTAACAGAGCTTACTATGACAAGCATTTACACAGATGACTATACCGCGCTGTCAGCACTTCAAAATCTAACACGCCTAAATCTCATTGACATGTCAATCGAATCCTCTGCTCTTATTCCCATTATGGAACTTACTGGATTAGAGAGCATTGATATGTCTGATAGTTATATCTGGGGAAATGTGGAGGGGCTTCTGTCACTTCCTAACTTAAAAGAACTTAATCTTAATGGCTGTACTGCAGGCTTTGATCTAGAACACTTAACCTACAATGAAGCTCTAACACACCTGCATATGAGCCATGTCACACTCAAAGCTTTGGTAAATGGAAAATGGGATTATACTGCAAGCAATTCCAATACTATCACTTTATCCGAACATACGGAGTTGTTTTTAAACTATCCCAACCTGACCGAGCTATCTCTTGCTGGAAACCAGCTTACAGATATTTCCTTTGCCAAGAATCTAAGCAGGCTAACGATTCTTGACATTACAGATAATTATATTGTCAATCTCACACCCTTATCTGAGCTGCAACAGCTTCAAGCCATTCTGTGTGCAGAAAATCCTATCGCGGATGACTCTGAACTAGAACAAAAAACTTTGATAAAAAACTAATAGGGGGCTCGTGCACAATCGAGTAGGGAAGTCTCTATCTCCCTACTCGCCGCGCGACCTGTGCGCCACATTAGTGGCATATTTCCTCTGCACAGGTCTGTACAATCGAGTAGGGGACGTTTTTTCTCACCTACTCGCGCGCCGGGCACCCGTCAGCTTCGCTGACAATATTCCTTTGGGTGCCCGTGCGCATAAAAAATGACAGAGAACACATTCTCTGTCGTTTTTATTATCACATCCTAAATAAAAATCGGGGCGACAGGATTCGAACCTGCGACCTCTCGGTCCCTAACCGAACGCTCTACCAAACTGAGCCACGCTCCGAATGTCAATACTCTGAATAAACCTGACAGAACATATCTTATCATAAACCAGAGGATTTGACAAGTGAATTTTTTCTTTTATCCCTCTTATTCCTTATACAGCACCACATTTTCTGTATATTTTCCTATCTCAATATTTGCCTGAGCCAAATTTTTAACCTTAATTCCATCTCGGTAAAAGGAATCTATCCATATATTTTCCACTCTATGTTCTTCATCATACCCGCAAATACAAGACGTTTCTTCCCCGCTTCCAGACATCACATAGATCTGCTCAAACCGTATTCCAGTAATTAATCTTCCGGGAGCAGGATTATAGTCTTTGTTCCATTTCACTTGAATATCCAACACTTTACCATGAGCAAAAGGTTCTATTCTAATATTTCTATATGTTACATTGCGGACTATATTTTTATCACCAGCATTGATGCACATGGCTCCCAAATAACCTGCCTGATACTCATGATGTTCCAAAATATCTATATTTTCAAATAAAATATCCTCAATAATATCACCGTCCTTCTCATGTGCACCATGAGTACCTACCATAAGAGGATGTGCCACATCTGCCCACACACTTAAGTTTCTCACAGTAATATTTCTGCTGTCCCCGCGATTGTCCCATCGACTGCCATAAACCGTGATGCAATCATCAGATGTTCGAAGGAATCCTCCTTCTACTAAAATATTTCGGCAGCTCATCATATCAATTCCATCACTCCATCCCTCACAACTAAAAGACTTTATATTTCGTATTATCACATTTTCACAATCTCCTAGATGAATAGTATAATGTGGTGGATTAATAAACATAAGATTTTCTACCACCAAATTGCGGCTATGACTTAAGCGCAGTCCATTAATTCCCCCAAATCGCTCAAAATTCGCCAAATATAAAATTCCTTTTCCTAAAATGCAGACATTCTCCACATGTTCGCATACCAGTGCCCCAACCAGCACAGCACCACCTTCCATATAAATCGTGGTGTAAGAGGGTACATGCCAGAGACATTCTGTAATATAATGAATTCCTGCCTCTATATAAACCAGTCTGTTCTCTGGCATCTGCACGAGTGTTTTATTCATTCCATCTCCCACACATTCTCCAAGATTGTCAGAACCTTTTATCACTAAAACATTGTCTTTTTGTATTTCAGGCTTTTCCTCTATTTTTCCCGCAAATAAGTGTAGATTGTGAAACCGCTCTTCATTAAATTCTATAGAAAGGTTCACTGGCTTATCTATCACAAAAACAACACGCTTTGCCTCCACTGTAGGTACAATTTCTAATGAGAGCGGCCTGATGTCAACTTTATAAACAGAATAAAAATGTGCAAATGTTATCTCCACTTCTACTATTCCTTGAAAATCAAAATATGCCATAGAAGCAGTTCTTACATCATGCATATCCACTTTTACCTGATAGCAACCCACTTCCTGCCATTGCTCCTCCCCCAAAGAACGAACTTTCAAGATAAAATCTCTCTGTTTTGCTACCCCTATTGGTATAGGATAGACCACCACTCTACTTTCTGTGTTATCTGTTTCTTTTCTTTCTGCTATTTCCATATATTACCTCCTCTTTTTCTAATAGCAGTTTACGGCATAAAAAGCTGTAATGCAATCTCCTATGCTGTAATAAACTGATATTTTCTGTACCTTTTTTGATATTGTACTTTTGTTTCTAACTTAAAGCCTATTTCCTATTCTATCTGGAAAACATAGTTTATCTATCCACACTTTTGCGAACCAGACAAAATTACAAAAAGCTATATTTAAATTAGGGGATTGGCTATTGACAAAATCCAAATTCTCCAGTATTTTATAGGTAAGTGTTTCTGGTAAAGTAGACATAACTAACAAATAAACATTATAAATTATAAGTAGAATATACAGGAGAAAAGATATATAAC
>CAMUFS010000211.1 GCA_947088195.1 uncultured Clostridia bacterium | reverse complement strand
GAGCGGGGTGACGGAGGATTATAGCCAATTCTCTGGGCGAACCATTCTCGAAAACATTCCATTTCTTATTCACATAACCAAAATACGAACATGTTTTTCATAAGGTATAATTGACAAAAAGTACAAATATTTCAATCTACACAATAGATACAAATTTCTGTGCTAAACTTTTAACAGGAGGTGTAGGTATGCAAAGAATTTTAATTGTTGAAGACGATTTATCCATACAAGCTATATTGCATGATTTTATTTGTGATGCGGGTTATAATGTAACTGTTGCAAGTGACGGAGTGGAAGCCCTTGCCGTGTATTCTCAACAATCTTTTGATTTGGTGCTGCTTGATATTATGCTGCCTAAAATTGACGGATATGGAGTATGTGAGGTTATCCGACAAAAATCTGATGTACCTATTATCATGCTCACAGCATTAGATGGCGAGCATGACCAGATTAAGGGGTTCGATTTGAAAGCGGACGATTACATTACAAAACCATTTTCCATGCCCATACTAATACGAAAAATAGCTGCTGTATTGCGTCGATCCAGTGGACAAATGGACCATTCACAAATTATTGTCTATAAAGATTTAACGATAGATTTAGCAGCATATAAAGTTTATACAAAAAAAGATACCATCTGTCTTACACCACGTGAATTTGAAATACTGCGCGAACTATTGCTTCACAAAGGGCAAATACTGACACGACAAAATCTATTACAGATGCTTTGGAAATATGAATTTTTTGGCGACGAGAGAATTATCGACACACACATAAAAAATATGCGAAAAAAGCTTGGAGCCGCAGACTATATAGAAACGATTCGAGGGGTGGGATACAGAATTGATAAAGAAAATTAGAAGCAGTTTATCTGTCAAAGTTTTTATAATTACTGCTATTTTAACGGCTGTTTGCTGTACTGTAACATATTTTTGCATACTTCAATTTTCCCCTTATATTTATAGATATGATCTGTCGATTGCAGATGAGATGATTCCTTATTTTGCAAATGAGATCTCCTATTTTGATAAGAATGAAGCACCCTATGTTTTTCTCAGTTATTGTGATATTCTTGCCGACGAGTTTGAGTACGAGTTTGTGTATCATCTTTTTCAAAGTGATGGTGCAGAAATTGTCTTGCCAGAGATGGATGCGCTCACAGGCAAAAAAATTACGGATTATAACAGAAATGATACGACAAAATGGTGCAAATTAATTTTTGCAGATGATACCGAAGAATACACTCTATTTATCACAAAAAATATGGACAAAGAAAGTCAAGTAGTTGAGGCGCTGAAAAAAGCATTGCCTGTTTTAAGTGTTATTATTGTTGCCGTTTCAATTATTACGGCTTTT
Organism: uncultured Clostridia bacterium; assembly: GCA_947088195.1. Taxonomy (GTDB): domain Bacteria; phylum Bacillota; class Clostridia; order Lachnospirales; family Lachnospiraceae; genus RGIG8607. The sequence goes on along the minus strand of CAMUFS010000211.1, from coordinate 4,364 downwards.
TTTTACACCATATATATGACAACGCCAGTTAGAAAAATCAGTAAAATATCAAAGAGAATGGCATCATTGGATTTTACCGGTTTATGTATGGTTCAGCGCACAGATGAAATTGGTATTCTTGCCGGCAGTTTAAATCAATTATCCGAAAAACTATCCTCCGCCTTATCAGAATTACAAAGTGCTAACAGACAACTTAAAGTGGATATTGATAAAGAACGAGAGCTGGAACGACAGCGCATAGATTTTTTTTCCGCCGCCTCCCATGAATTGAAAACACCGATTACTATCATAAAAGGTCAGCTTCAAGGAATGTTGTATGGGATTGGCAGGTACAAGGATCGTGACGCTTATCTTGCAGAATCTCTAAATGTTATGAATACTTTGGAACAAATGGTTCAAGAGCTTTTAACCATTTCACGACTTGAAACATCGGGATATGTCTGCACAAAAAGCCGCTTTCCTCTCAGTCAGCTTGTCGAGGAACGTCTCTTAGCATTTGATGATCTGATTATAGGGAAAGACTTAGCACTTCAAAAGATAATATCATCGGAAGTCTATATAATGGGTGATGCACAGCTATTGCAAAAGGTCGTAGATAACCTTATCAGCAATGCCGTCGCTTATTCTCCTATGGGAAATGACATAATAGTCAAACTGTGGACAGAGTCGGAAGCTGTCCATTTATCGGTTGAGAATACTGGTGTACATATTCCAAATAGCAGTATTCCAAAGCTTTTTGAAGCTTTCTATCGAATAGAACAGTCACGCAATCGCCTTACAGGAGGAAGTGGATTAGGACTGTATATTATAAAAATGATTCTGGATCTGCATGGTGCAAAGATAACAGCCAGTAATACCGAGCAGGGAGTGCTATTTAAAATAAATTTCTAAATTTTACACATAAAAACGACAGTAAAAAAGGAAACCTTTACTGTTGTTTTTTTATTTTCATCAAAAAAACAAATTCAATACAAAGTCAATTCATATTGTGAAGGTATTCTGTATGCATAACCCAAAGTGGTATAGGAAGGAGAAATAAATTATGAAAAACAGTGTTATCTTTTTAGTTGCAAGCATTATTTGTCTGGCATTGTTAGCAGGGTGTAGAGCAAGCTCTGCAAGTGGTTCTTTTAACAATGAGGACTATCAAAAGCTATTGGATCTGCAATTTGACGACTATCAACATATGACGATTTCTGAATTTCAAGATAAAGTATGGCAAATGACTGACACACCAGAATATAGGGAACTTATGGAGCATCTTTCCAAAGACGAAACACTTTATAAATTGCGTGACAGTGACAAAGCTGCTGCTTTCCTATTTTATGTATTGGAGCCGCTTACAGCAGCAAAATGGCAGTCCTGGACTTATAGCGGATATGCCACAAGTAATCTCTCTCCTTGGGAAAATAACGCCATACTGGAATATACCTATACGCTTACAATTCTGGAGGCTGATAAAGTTATAGTCAAGGATTACTGTGATATGCAATTAGGCGTAGAAGACTTTTTGAACAATATTTTGTATAACAAAACCAAAGAAGAATTGCAAAATGAGACACTTATGCTGACAGAAATCAAAAGCTCTATAGATGAGATAACTTCCTATATGCAGACGCCAGAAATCAATGTTATAATTGAATATGCATATCTTCCTTTGTCTAAGGAGGACAGAAACGACAATGGAAACCATGCAGCCGAAGAGGAAGAGCACGCGGAAAAACGCATTTATGCAAATGCAACAGAAAGTGATTATCAATCTTTGCTTGCATTAAAGACATCAGATTATCAGAATATGCCACTTGCAGACTTTAATGCTGCTTTATTGGCATGGGCAAATGAAGACTATGACAGAATGGAGCGAATTAATGAGGATACTGCATTCGATGATTTTGAGGTATTGCTTAATAACGACGAGCTTTCCTTTATTAAATTAACAACATTCCTATCCGGCAAGGAAAATGCAAAATATGTTCAAAGTCAATTTACTGGAGCACCAGAAGAAAATTCCGATTATGACCAATACCTTCCACAAAAAACAATAGCAGATAACGGTGCAGAAGCATGGTGCAGTCTATACTACCAATTCACTTATCATGTTTCTGATCAAAAGGTTGTCACAGTTGGCGAGCGTGACTGCCAGATTCAAGCCATGATAAAGGAAGTACAAGATTTTTGGAACGAAACGGATACAGAAGAACTACTTAAAATGAATGAAAATAATGTCACAAAAAAATTGACGGAAATTGCTGTTGATAATAGCAACACTCATATAGTAATCACTGTAAATAATATTCATTTTGAAAAAATAGATGAAAGGAAATTCGCCAATTAAACATTAAATTCCTATACAACAGCTTTCCAAATCTTACAAATATAATAGTACATATAAAAAACCAAATTATCTTTATTATATGTCATGGGTGGCGTATGAGGAAAATATCGTACCATGCGATAAATATAAAATAAAATGGCTGCCACAAGCATAATCCATATATAAGTCCGAATCCATCTGCCCACTTTTTTTCTAAAAATATACCGCTTTCCTGCACACATCACCACTCCCACGGCAAAAATTACAAAGAATGGTTGCATCTTAATACTTTCTATCCAATGCCCTGACAAAAACAATAAGGCCGCCCTTGTCATCCCACACGCGGGACAAGGCAGCCCTACCACAATGCGGCTGATGCAGGCGCCATCAAAGCATACAATCAAAATTACCGTTGCCACAAGCAAAAATACTGCCGCTTTCCAGTAATTATGAATATCCTCTTTTATAAGCTCCCACATCGCCATCTTCTCCACCTATATTATTTTATATCAATGATTCATAAAGCTTTGTGATGTCTTCCACACTGGTATCCTTCGGATTTCCCGGACGGCAAGCATCATCATAAGCAGACTGCGCGAGGAATGGAATATCTTCTTTTTTCACAATATCTTTTAAATCCTTTGGGATTCCCACATCCTCTGACAACTGTTTTACAGCGTCGATCGCGGCCTTTCTATATTCTTCCACAGACATGGAATCTGTGCCAGCAACGCCCATTGCCTGTGCAATATATTTATATTTATCTCCAGTCGCCTCGGCATTGTACTCCATTACAGTTGGGAGAATAATCGCATTTGCCACACCATGAGGGGTATCATACAAAGCACCCAGAGGATGTGCCATAGAATGAACAATGCCAAGCCCCACATTAGAAAAGCCCATACCTGCAACATATTGTCCAAGAGCCATGCCTTCTCTTCCCTCTGGCGTATTCTCCACCGCCCCGCGAAGACTGGAAGCAATTATTTCAATCGCCTTGAGATGGAACATATCTGATAATTCCCAAGCGCCCTTAGTAATGTACCCTTCGATAGCATGTGTCAATGCATCCATGCCAGTGGCTGCTGTAAGCCCCTTTGGCATAGTGCTCATCATATCAGGATCGACAAAGGCAACCACTGGAATATCATGTGGATCGACACAAACCATCTTGCGGTTCTTCTCTGCATCTGTGATAACATAATTGATTGTCACTTCTGCTGCCGTGCCCGCTGTAGTAGGAACTGCAAAGATTGGCACACATTTATTTTTTGTGTCCGCCACGCCTTCCAGACTTCTCACATCTGCAAATTCTGGATTATTAATAATAATACCAACTGCCTTCGCTGTATCCATGGAGGAGCCTCCTCCAATCGCAATAATATAATCCGCTCCCGCCGCCTTATAGGCCTCCACGCCAGACTGAACATTTTCAATCGTGGGATTCGCCTTTATATTTGAATAGATCTCATAAGCAAGCCCCGCCTGCTCTAAAACCTTTGTAACCTTTGCTGTCACACCAAATTTAAGCAGATCTGGATCGGAACACACAAATGCCTTTTGAAATCCTCTTGCCTTTGCTTCCGGCGCAATGTTATCCACTGCTCCCTTTCCATGATAAGATGTCTCATTAAGAATAAATCTGTTTGCCATATTGCTTCTCTCCTTTACTATCTCAAAAAATCATACAGGCCTAGTATAGCACAAAGAAACAAAAAAAGAAAGGTTCATCAGCTTCACCAGCCAAAAAACCTTTCTTTTCTAAAGCTGTCTAGCGGACTTGAACCGCCGACCTCATCCTTACCAAGGATGCGCTCTACCAACTGAGCTAAGACAGCACCTTAGCGATCTCTGTAATCGCTCAGTTATGTATTCTACCATAACTATATAATTTATGTCAAGCACTTTTTTAATGTTGACATCACTTTACAATTTTTGTTGAAAGAAATTTATGTGCTTTTGAAATTATAAAAGTATAGAATCATGTTCGAAAAAGGGTCGCTCAGTGAACTGGTTATGGTCCTCTGTCACCGCGCTCCCGCTTAGTGTC
>CAMUFS010000210.1 GCA_947088195.1 uncultured Clostridia bacterium | reverse complement strand
TCGAACAAAATTATATATATCACGGCATCGTCTGTTCCAATCAATCATTCCATCATCTTTTGTTCTCTTGGGAAGATATCCTATCTCTTCTCTTTGCCTGATCCCATAATGATTTACAATTTTTCCATTTTTAAGATTTTCAATTATCATCTCTGCCAAGCTTATTGACATTTTATGATAAGATGTTTTTATGTCGTCAATCAATTCATACTTAAATTCTTTGGTATCAATTATTTCTCCATTATCAATATTTGTATCTATCCAAAAAATAGATAGAAAAAATTTGTTTTCTCCAAAAATAAGTGCCCAATTCTGTGGACTTCTTCCTCTCCCGCCGCTTATCCCAACTGCACTTCCATGCACTCCAATCGCTCCTATATTACAATGATCAATAAGCCATTCAGGAATTAATCTCTGCCATGCTGACGTAATAATAATATCAATATCTAAACCAAGCAATTTCTTTTTATCTGATTCACTTTTCAATGTATATGTATCCACAGTAACATATTCGATTTTCTGACTAATACAAAATTGCTCATAATCATAATATTCTGCTATAAAATCTGCATGCTTTTTATCCACTGATATAATTCCATTAATTTTTAAATTCTTACACAATATTTTTACAAAAGGGAGTGCCGTCACCGCACAATTTAATAAATAAATTCTCATCTTTATCATACTCTTTCACAAATCATATAACCTGCATTTTAATACTGCACTTCTGAATTTTCTTGCCCGTATCCTATATTCTCTCTAGCAGATTGTTCCAATATATCACAATATCTCTTAATAACAGAATTTCTTCGACCATCTGTACATCTTTTTATCCTCTCATATGGCGACATTTCATACGGCACCCACCAGACCGGGTGTGTCAAAATATGTAATCTGTCATAATCATTTTCTATAACATCTAACAATCTGTCGTATCTCCAATATCCATTTGAATCAGAACAATACTTGCACTTATCACCAATTATTTTCGAGTAGGCATTTACCATACCAGCATAATAGCCCTGCTTTAAATTCAATACATTACTTGCTTCTGGGTTATGAAAAGAAACTGCGTTAATTTTAATGTTAAAATACTTTTCAAGCATTTCTTTTTCTATTATTGCACATTTTTCAATTTCATCGTTATTTATCAAATGCCTGCTTTTTGTATAAAACCCATGATCAAAATGGAGTCCAACTGTGTGTCCTTTATCAATTATTCTACATAGTATCTCATATTGATCCGGCTCAAACACGTTATAAAAACCACTTTGTATATGTATAAAATACGTCGCTTTTATTCCAAATTCCTCTTCTATTTCAGCTAACCGATAAGCCCGGTTTAAGGAGTGATCAACATCATGTCTCCATAGCACAAATTTTGTTCCAGAATTTATTATTTCATAATCAAAACCTATAAACTGATATCCTTGTTGTATCAGCTTTTCTAATATACCTTTATAATTTGTTTCGATAAAATCTTCAAAATAATATTTCATTAACTCGTCCCTTTAATCTCTAAATCATCACATCAAATCGAAATAGCAGGCTCTATCACATTTTCCTAATCCGACAACATTCTGCCTAGTCCTTCGTCTAATGTAATTTGAGGTGTCCAAAGCAACTTACGCATCTTGCGAATATCAGCCAACACATCTTGCTGTTGTTCGTTTTCATATCTAACTTCAATCTCTGTCCCTATCTCTTTTGCAATCTTTAATGCAATATTACCTAACGATGTTATCTCATCTCCAGCTATATTAAAAGTCTCCGTATCATTTATCCCCTTCAATGCCATATATACACACATGGCTGCATCCGTTTTATAAATAGGATTTATTTTTATATCATTTAATGAGCCAACAGTAATAATTCTCTTTTCTTTTATACTTTTTATCATTCTTGGAAACAACATGTTATCTTTTTGTCCTTTTCCATATACAAAGAAAAACCGGAAAGCTATCACATTAAAATAAATTCCATAATTTCGAGCTAATAATTCCGTGCATAATTTTGTATTTTGATAAAAATTCAAAGAATCTGACACAACAATCGATTCATCTTCCACAGCAGGCTTCCCCAACTGGCCATATATTCCACCGGAAGACGCAAATAAATATTTTTTTATTTTTGCTTTGACACCATAATCAAGTAGCTGCATCATTCCATATATATTAACATCAAATATTTCTTTTCTGTTATTTTTAAAATCGTTATGCCCATCACTTTGTGCCAAATGAATTATATAGTCCATTTGTTCAGGAAATTTATTTATTTCAAAGACTTTTCCCATATCCTGTTCAATAAAATGCCATTTGGGATTTTCTGCTGTATGCCTTCCGACAACCCAGCACTCGTATTCATTTATTAACAAAGACAATAATTCCTGTCCAATAAGTCCTGTTGCTCCTGTAATAAGAATTTTCTCCATATATTTCCCTGCTTTTTATATATTCATTGTATTTTTAAGCTTTTCCATACGCATAAAAATGATTTCCCCACCGATCCTGATAATGACTTTCTTTTATAAACAGACACTCTTTCATCAGAGGCTCAAACCATGACGGATTTATATGGAACATATGATACATATCAATAGCTTTTACATCTTCACTATATGGGTTATACATCTCTGTGTGTTCCGTTCCACCAACCCATAATAACAGCTTTCCGGTTTTCTTTAATACCCGATATATTTCTTTCAATGCTCTATCCAATAAAAGAACATGATCCAAAGCTGTCACAGATATCACATAATCAAAAGTTTCATCCTTAAAAGGAATAAATTCTGCAATTCCTTGTACAAACTGAAACGGATGCTCTGTTACTGGCATAAGTGGGTCCATTCCGATAATATAATCCACCGGGTAATCTTTCAAATAAGAAGGTATTCTTTGTATCCCACATCCGATATCCAAAAGCCAACCTTTGTTTTTCCAGTTTAATTTACTGAATGCATCAAAATGATCTGCCCACTTGCTTTCTCCCACCATCAAATTACTAGATGGATTTTCTATATATAATTTTTTCCCATTTTCAAATAATTGTCTCCAAATTTGATATGCTTTCGGTACCTGATGTTCCAATTCTGCCATGGCATCCTCTATTGAAATAGGATTTTCCAGCATTTCCAACATTGTCTGTTTGCTTTCTATACTCTCAGAACAACATACGCTTGAAATATTGGCAACCATTTCTTCCTCACTGTCCCACAATCTTTTAATATCTTTTTCAATTTTTCCCAATCTTAATACTATATCGTTTATCTACTTCTGAGCAACAGCCTCTATATACCCCTCCCCAAATAAACTCATCATTGAGCCCACATCACGATAATTGCCAAAAGAATATTTGTCAAATATGGCTATGATTTTTCCTTCTATACCGTAATCTCTACATTCATTGAATAATTCACGCCAATGATCTGTCGCTATAATCAATGCGCACTCCTCTTTTATTAATTCACAATATTCTGCCTGTTGTAATATATAATATCCACATATTTGCTTTCCCTGTTTACTTATATTATTATCAAAAAAATAAATGTCCGAAAACTCATTGAGCATACATGGTAAAATATCTCCTGCAACTTTCATCCCTATTTGTCCGGCACCTAAAACAATTAACTTTTTCATAAAATTCTCCAATCATTTTTTTATATATCTGCACACTCTACCTGCACTTTCTCTCATTTTTTTATTGCAACAACCGTTATCCCAGATTCCTCAACATTCATTCTTTCAATTTCAAGTCCCGCCTCTCTGCACCATATTTTTACTTCATCAGGTGTTTGCCTGTGGCAATTCTGAGGTCTGTACCAGTCATAATTAATATGATTCATCTCTTCTAAATCATAATCAGCATTATAAAAACACTTAAATAAATACCAGTAAAAGAATCTTTGTAAATTAATTTTACCTGCCCTTATTCCTAAAAATGGTATCTCATCCTCAATATTTAATGTTATATTTAAATCTCCCAGCATTTTTCCTAATTTTGTCAGATTTTTCAACTCTTCCCATGTCTCTTCATTACTCTTATCTTTAAAATACTCTCTTATGTAATCATCAGTATACTCTCTAATCGGCGCCTTTTTAGCATAAACATAAAAAAGGAAATATCCGCCCTTGTTTAAATATTTAGATAAATTAAAAATAGCCTTTCTTGTCGAATCCGTATGATGTAAAACTCCCTCTGAAAAAATCACATCTACTTTTTTTGACAGCGGAATATTATTCAAATCACATTGTACAAATTCGCTGTTTTCTTCACACCCCAGTGCCCTAATATTTTTCTGTGCCTCATCAATGGCAGTTGATATATCAACACCTATGTAATAAATATTTTTTAATTTTTCACCAATCAAATCAATAGCAGACATTCCTGCACCACATCCGGCTTCCAGAACAATGCTTCCATCCGAAAACACTTTGTTCAACATATCATCACTATCAGAAAAATATTTCTTTCTTAACCAATCTCTATAGTCAGCATTCATTTTTTTACCACTATAGCTGTGCTTCTGACTCCATTTATATGAAAAAGTATCTTTTGTCTGTTCCTGTTCGTCTGAATATACAGTCTTTTCTCTTAAAATCCCTTTATCGTCCATAAAAAAATTATTATTTAACTCACATATTTTCATAACTCTTCCTCCATTATATGATTTTTGATTTTTTGCAGAAAATTTTTAACAGACATTTTTCTTCATAAAGCAATTTAACCACTCCTCAAAATTTATAATTGACCAGATAAAAAGCCTTTTATTTTCTTTTCCGCTGATATGCTTCTGAAAAATATTCTCTACACTCCTTTTATTCAAATACTCATAGATCATAGAATTCGGATTAGCAACAATTCCCTTCACATAATCTATACTTTCTCCTCTAAACCAGCTTGCATCTGGTGCCGAGAAGCCCCGTTTCATGCCTTTTGATATTCCCTGCGAGACATATTTTCCCATCACGTTCCTGAGTAATAGCTTTCCATCTTTATTTTTTTCGTAATATTTATCCACTTTACTTCCAATTTCATTTTCACTTATTGACTTAACATTCTTGATATCTGCAAGCTTTAATTCAACTGGAACCTTCATCGCAAAATCCACCAGATCATTATCCAAAAACGGAACCCTTGTCTCTAAGCCATGTGCCATACTAAGCTTGTCCTCTACAATCAAAAGACCGTGCAAAAATGTCTTTGCTTCCAGATAAAGTGAATAATTTACACTTTGCTGAGGTGAAATATCATTATGAGAGATATTGCGAAATATATTTTTAAATACATTTTTTGTAGGATAGCTCTTTATCTCATCATAAACAGGCTTAAAAAATTCTCTTATCTCGTCATCTTTCAGCAACCGCTGCCAGTATTCATAGTAATTATCTATATATTCATCAAAATTTTTACACTTGACTGCCCTGTAATATCTCCATGGATAGCCAGCAAACAGTTCATCTCCGCCGCTTCCTGCCAGTACAACCTTTACAAAATTAGAAGCAAGCTTTGCCGCATAAAAATTGGGATAGCTCTGTCCTACTCTCGGATCTTCCAAATGCCATACAAGCTTTTTCATACACCTTTCCATATCGCCGGACTTTAATACCATCTCATAATGCTCTGTCTTAAATATATAAGACATATATTCTGCCTTCTCCCGCTCATCACATGCTAATTCCACACCGGACACGGAATGAAGATCAAAGCCACATGTAAATGATTTAAGGTTTTTTATTTCTCCACTT